>NZ_JUMS01000111.1:0-1041 GCF_001059415.1 Enterobacter sp. 940_PEND | reverse complement strand
TGATCTGATCCTTCAACTCAGCAAAAGTTCGATTTATTCAACAAAGCCTCGTTCCTCGCGTTGCTGCGGTACGCCTCATCATTGTCTGCGGTGCGGTTGCGATGGTGAAGGAGCTGCCGGGCGTGAGCAAATCAATCAGGCGCTGGCCGCTGATAATCTCCATCCGATCACTGGCGAAGCTAACAGCTTTTGAAGCTGCGCCAGTTTTTCCGGTATGGCAAAACAAACCGTGACAGTTATGTCGTTTAAGCAACGTATCGAACTCCTGAACGTGCTGTAAAGCAATATGGCCGCGATAGCGTTTGGCCTGGATGAGATAGCGATGTTTTCCGATTATTACCTGGCCGTCAATGCCTCCATCGCCGGTATAGCGTTTGTTTCTGATAGTTCTGAAGCCATGCGACTCAAACCCTTCCAGCAACAGTTCTTCAAACACAAAGGGATCAATTTTCCGCAGGTAGTTAATTTTTTGTGGGAAGCCCGGCAACGTCTTTATGCGCTCCAGCACCCGCCGCGCACTTTGCTGCTTCCTTTTGTGTCGCCGGTGCCGTACTGAACGCCGGAAGAATACAACGGCAAGCAGTGCGATGGCGCTGCAAGCCCATAGAAGGGGTCAGTTTGGAGATCGGAAATTTTTGTACGTTAAGCGCATTATTTAACCAATCTTGGTTCGTAAGGGGTTGATTTTGCGTCAGTGGCTATCGCTTTTAAGTTGTCGCTCTTGCAGTATCGCATTTAGGTTATCCGATTAAGGTCAAACCTCTGAAAATGCCGTATAGCGCGGGAGTACACCCTATTGCTATAGGTAAGTCTGTTCAAAAAACAGGCTTACCGTACAATAATTCTCTATATCCAAACTGACCCCTGGTAGCTCCCTCGTGCGCTCTCCTGTTCCTGCCTTTCGGTTTACCGGTGTCATTCCGCTGTTATGGCCGCGTTTGTCTCATTCCACGCCTGACACTCAGTTCCGGGTAGGCAGTTCGCTCCAAGCTGGACTGTATGCACGAACCCCCCGTTCAGTCCGACCGCTGCGCCTTATCC
>NZ_JUMS01000110.1:0-1103 GCF_001059415.1 Enterobacter sp. 940_PEND | reverse complement strand
GGAAGGTGCGAATAAGCAGGTCATTTCTTCCCAAGCTGACTCGCTGATTAAAATTTCGCGGATCTGGGCCGATTTTTTTCCCGCAAACACATCGAATCAGCCTATTTAGGCTATTTTTTCCACCATTTCTGGCGTTATTTCCGGTTTTTACTGAGATCTCTCCCACTGACGTATCATTTGGTCCACCCGAAACAGGTTGGCCAGGGTGAATAACATCGCCAGTTGGTTATCGTTTTTCAGCAGCCCCTTGTATCTGGCTTTCACGAAGCCGAACTGCCGCTTGATGATGCGAAACGGGTGCTCCCCCCTGGCACGGATGCTGGCTTTCATGTATTCGATGTTGATGGCCGTTTTGTTCTTGCGCGGATGCTGCTTCAAGGTTTTTACCCTGCCGGGACGCTCGGCGATCAGCCAGTCCACATCCACCTCGGCCAGCTCCTCGCGCTGTGGCGCTCCTTGGTAGCCGGCATCGGCTGAGACAAATTGCTCCTCTCCATGAAGCAGATTACCCAGCTGATTGAGGTCATGCTCGTTGGCCGCGGTGGTGACTAGGCTGTGGGTCAGGCCACTCTTGGCATCGACACCAATGTGGGCCTTCATGCCAAAGTGCCACTGATTGCCTTTCTTGGTCTGATGCATCTCCGGATCGCGTTGCTGCTCTTTGTTCTTGGTAGAGCTGGGTGCCTCAATGATGGTGGCATCCACCAAAGTGCCTTGGGTCATCATGACGCCTGCTTCGGCCAGCCAGCGATTGATGGTCTTGAACAATTGACGGGCCAGTTGATGCTGCTCGAGCAGGTGGCGGAAATTCATGATGGTGGTGCGATCCGGCAGGGCGCTATCCAGGGATAATCGGGCAAACAGGCGCATGGAGGCGATTTCGTACAGGGCATCTTCCATGGCACCGTCGCTCAGGTTGTACCAATGCTGCATGCAGTGAATACGCAGCATGGTCTCCAGCGGATAGGGCCGTCGGCCATTGCCCGCCTTGGGATAAAACGGCTCGATGACAGCGGTCATATTCTGCCATGGCAGAATCTGCTCCATGCGGGAGAGGAAAATCTCTTTTCGGGTCTGACGGCGCTTAGTGCTGAATTCACTAT
>NZ_JUMS01000109.1:0-111300 GCF_001059415.1 Enterobacter sp. 940_PEND | reverse complement strand
GACCGCTCGGTTCGTAGCCGAGTACTCTATCCAGCTGAGCTACGGATGCAAAATGGCGGTGAGGCGGGGATTCGAACCCCGGATGCAGCTTTTGACCGCATACTCCCTTAGCAGGGGAGCGCCTTCAGCCTCTCGGCCACCTCACCACACAACGCCTCTTTCGAGTGCTTCGAGTTACTCGTTAAGAGCTTCTCGTCGCTGCGTGGCGCATATATTACTTTCTGGGACTTATAAGTCAAACAATTTTCCAAAAGCTTTTATCGTTTGCACAAATCACACGCAATTCGCATGTAAAAGCCGCAAAGAGGGTGTTTTATAAGCGGATTTTGCAGGCATCTTCACAGAAAACCTTTGCAGAAATGGCGGCGTAAGGGCGAGTTTAAGGTAACGGAGTGGTTAAAAAGAGAGCGTTTGAAATTAAACGGTAACGTTGAGCAGGAAAAATGACAGGAGGGTTGCGTCTCGCCCGACAGCGAGACGCGACAATATCAGTAACTGGACTGCTGGGATTTTTCAGCCTGGATACGCTGGTAGATCTCTTCACGGTGGACAGATACTTCTTTAGGAGCGTTAACACCAATACGTACCTGGTTACCCTTTACCCCTAAAACTGTCACGGTGACCTCATCCCCAATCATGAGGGTCTCACCAACTCGACGAGTCAGAATCAGCATTCTTTGCTCCTTGAAAGATTAAAAGAGTCGGGTCTCTTGTATCCCGGCATTATCCATCATATAACGCCAAAAAGTAAGCGATGACAAACACGTAAAGTGTAAGCAGTCACGGCATCACATTCTGTTAAACGTAAGTTTAGCCGATATACACAAACTCAACCTGACTTTATCGTTATCGATAGCACAGTGAACAAGACGCCATAACGTTACCGCTATGGCGTCTGCTTGTGCTTTGTAGTTATTACAGTTTCGCGCTTACCCAGCTTTCAACGCTGGCCAAAGCTTGCGGAAGTGCCGCCGCATCCGTACCACCGGCTTGCGCCATGTCCGGACGACCGCCACCCTTGCCGCCCACCTGCTGAGCGACCATACCAATCAGTTCCCCTGCTTTTACGCGGTCGGTCACATCCTTAGAGACGCCCGCAATCAGAGAAACCTTACCTTCTGCCACTGTCGCCAGCACGATAACGGTAGAACCAAGCTGGTTCTTGAGATCGTCGACCATAGTACGCAGCATCTTAGGCTCAACGCCCGCCAGATCGCTGACCAGCAGTTTGACGCCCTTAATGTCTACAGCCTTGCTGGAGAGGTTTGCACTCTCCTGCGCCGCAGCCTGCTCTTTCAGCTGCTGCAGCTCTTTTTCCAGCTGACGCGTGCGATCCAGCGCAACGCGCACTTTCTCGCCCAGGTTCTGGCTATCGCCTTTCAGCAGCTGCGCGATGTCGTGCAGCTGATCGCTCTGCGCATGCAGGCTGGCAATCGCACCTTCACCGGTCACCGCTTCAATACGACGCACGCCTGCCGCCGTACCCGACTCGGAAACAATGCGGAACAGGCCGATGTCACCGGTGCGCGATGCGTGCGTACCGCCGCACAGCTCGGTAGAGAAGTCGCCCATGCTCAGCACGCGAACGCGGTCGTCATATTTCTCACCAAACAGCGCCATCGCACCTTTTTTCTTCGCGTCCTCGAGCTCCATGATGTGGGTCTCGATTGGCAGGTTACGACGGATCTGCGCGTTCACCAGATCTTCCACCGCGCGGATTTCAGACGGTTTCATCGCTTCAAAATGCGAGAAGTCGAAACGCAGCACTTTGTCGTTAACCAGAGAACCTTTCTGTGCAACGTGGGTACCGAGTACGTCGCGCAGGGCGGCGTGCATCAGGTGGGTTGCAGAGTGGTTCAGACGAATGCGCGCGCGGCGAGCTTCATCCACGTTAGCCTGTACGCCCTCGCCCACTTTCAGAGAACCGGAAACCAGTTTGCCCTGGTGACCAATCGCCTGACCGTATTTCTGGGTGTCGCTGACGCTGAAGCTGAAACCGTTGCCTTTCAGTTCGCCTTTATCGCCAACCTGACCGCCGGATTCCGCGTAGAACGGCGTTTTGTCCAGAATGACAACCGCTTCCTGGCCCGCGCTGATGCTGTCCACGGCTTTACCGTCAACAAACAGGGCGGTCACTTTGCCGGTCAGTTCCAGCGCGTCATAACCTTTGAATTCAGACGCGCTATCAACGCGGATCATCGCGTTGTAGTCTGCACCGAAACCGCTGGATTCACGCGCACGACGACGCTGCTCTTCCATCGCGGCTTCGAAGCCCGCTTCGTCAACTTTGATGTTGCGCTCGCGGCAAACGTCCGCCGTCAGGTCAACCGGGAAGCCGTATGTGTCGTACAGGCGGAAAGCTGTTTCGCCATCCAGCGTATCGCCCTTAAGTTTCGCCAGCTCTTCGTCCAGCAGCGCCAGACCGCGCTCAAGTGTACGGGCAAACTGCTCTTCTTCGGTTTTCAGAACCTGCTCTACCTGCGCCTGCTGGCGTTTCAGCTCATCACCGGCAGCACCCATCACGCCAATCAGTGGCCCAACGAGTTTATAGAAGAAGGTGTCCTTCGCGCCCAGCATGTTGCCGTGACGGATGGCACGACGAATGATACGACGCAGCACGTAGCCACGGTTTTCATTCGACGGGATAACGCCGTCGGCAATCAGGAACGCACAGGAACGAATGTGGTCCGCGATAACGCGCAGCGATTTGTTGTTCAGGTCGGTCGCACCGGTAACTTCGGCAACGGCTTTGATCAGGGTGCTGAACAGGTCAATCTCGTAGTTGGAGTTGACGTGCTGCAGAACCGCAGCAATACGCTCCAGACCCATACCGGTATCAACGGAAGGCTTCGGCAGCGGCTCCATCGTACCGTCGGCCTGACGGTTGAACTGCATGAAGACGATGTTCCAGATCTCAATGTAGCGATCGCCGTCTTCTTCCGGGCTGCCCGGAGGGCCACCCCAGATGTGGTCGCCGTGATCGTAGAAGATCTCGGTGCACGGACCGCAAGGGCCGGTATCACCCATCTGCCAGAAGTTGTCAGACGCGTATGGCGCGCCTTTGTTATCGCCGATGCGAATAATACGCTCGCGCGGGATCCCGACTTCTTTTTCCCAGATTTCGTAGGCTTCGTCATCGGTTTCATAGACGGTAACCCACAGACGCTCTTTCGGCAGGTTGAACCAGTTTTCACAGGTCAGCAGTTCCCACGCGTATTGAATGGCATCGTGTTTGAAGTAGTCGCCGAAGCTGAAGTTACCCAGCATTTCGAAGAACGTATGGTGACGCGCGGTGTAACCGACGTTTTCCAGGTCGTTGTGTTTACCGCCCGCACGCACGCAACGCTGTGAGGTTGTGGCGCGGGAATAATTACGCTTGTCGAGACCAAGGAACACATCCTTGAACTGGTTCATCCCGGCGTTGGTAAACAGCAGAGTCGGATCGTTATTCGGTACCAGGGAGCTGCTGGCAACAACCTGGTGTCCCTTACTATGGAAAAAATCGAGAAACGCCTGACGGATCTCAGCGGTGCTCTTGCTCATAATTATCCTGAAATCAAGCTAACGAAATGTCGTAGCCAGCCTGTATCGGTAAACCGTTGGACAGACCAGCTACTGGAAAAAGTGGGAATAAGATAAGTTTTCTTTAGTGGGAAGTAAAATCCCGCATGCGTTCAATCGGCAAAATTACGCCAGATATCCTGAATATCTTCCATGAGAAAGCCGCGGTAGAGCAAAAAGCGCTGGATTTTGACTTTTTCTGAAAATTCACGCGGCAGCGGTTCGCCGTATTTACGAATCGCCTGTTCTCTGGCCAGCTCGCACCAGTCAGTATCGCATTTGCGCATCGCTTTTTCGATGGACTCCCGGGCCACTCCTTTCTGGTTCAGCTCCTGCCGGATGCGCGCGGGCCCATATCCTTTACGGCCGCGGCTGGCGAGAAACCGTGAGGCAAAGCGCTCGTCATCGAGATAATGATGCTCATAGCACCAGGCAATCACGCGGTCATAATCTTCCGCGGTGGCATCAATCTCTTCCGGCCCGTTTTTACTCATCACCGGAGCCGACAGTTTTCGCCGCAGCTCCTGTTCACTGTGGTCACGAACGGCCAGGATGCGCACCGCGCGGTCCAGCAAGCGTGCATACGCGGGTCGACGTGTTGTCGGTTCACTCATAAAAAACCTGCTGATTCAGAAATGCAAAAAGGGCCGCATCAGCAGCCCTTCATTTTAAACGAAGAATTAAAAGTCTTCGTTGGTTTCTTCAGCATCCGCGGCATCGACCACGAAATCAGGTTTAGAGTCCTGGTTGTTCAGCAGAAGCTCACGCACCTTCTTCTCAATCTCTTTCGCCGCAGCCGGGTTCTCTTTCAGCCAGGAGATCGCGTTCGCTTTACCCTGACCAATCTTGTCACCGTTGTAGCTGTACCAGGCGCCAGCTTTTTCAATCAGCTTCTCTTTCACGCCCAGGTCAACCAACTCGCCGAGGAAGTTGATCCCTTCGCCGTAGAGGATCTGGAATTCAGCCTGTTTGAACGGCGCGGCGATTTTGTTCTTCACAACCTTCACGCGGGTTTCGCTACCGACCACGTTCTCGCCCTCTTTCACCGCGCCGATACGGCGGATATCCAGACGGACAGAGGCGTAGAATTTCAGTGCGTTACCGCCGGTAGTGGTTTCCGGGTTACCGAACATCACACCAATTTTCATACGAATCTGGTTGATGAAGATCAGCAGCGTGTTGGACTGCTTCAGGTTACCCGCCAGCTTACGCATCGCCTGGCTCATCATTCGTGCCGCGAGGCCCATATGAGAGTCACCGATTTCACCTTCGATTTCGGCTTTTGGCGTCAGTGCGGCAACGGAGTCAACCACGATAACGTCAACGGCACCAGAACGCGCCAGCGCGTCACAAATTTCCAGCGCCTGCTCACCGGTGTCCGGCTGAGAACACAGCAGGTTGTCGATATCCACGCCCAGCTTGCGAGCATAAACAGGGTCCAGCGCGTGCTCGGCATCGATAAACGCACAGGTTTTACCTTCGCGCTGTGCCGCGGCAATCACCTGCAGCGTCAGGGTGGTTTTACCGGAGGACTCTGGCCCGTAGATTTCTACGATACGACCCATAGGCAGACCGCCAGCGCCCAGCGCGATATCCAGAGAAAGCGAACCGGTGGAGATGGTTTCCACATCCATGGAACGGTCTTCACCCAGGCGCATGATGGAGCCTTTACCGAATTGCTTTTCGATCTGGCCCAGTGCTGCCGCCAACGCTTTCTGTTTGTTTTCGTCGATAGCCATTATTACTCCTGTCATGCCGGGAGAAGCGACTGTGCTTCACCGTGGATTTCTGTTCTGTTGGTGCAATTATACTGTATGGTCATACAGTATCAAGTGTTTTGTAGAAATTGTTGCCAGAGCGTTTTTAACGCATAAACGGTTGCCTGACGACGCACGCTTTCGCGATCGCCGCTGAAGCACTCCCGGCGGGTGATACCTTCCCCTTTGGAGGTGGCGAACCCAAACCAGACGGTGCCGACAGGCTTTACGTCGCTGCCGCCGTCCGGGCCCGCAATACCGCTAATGGAAATCGCGTAATCTGCCCGCGCCTCTTTGAGCGCGCCAATAGCCATCTCGATTACCACCGGTTCGCTGACCGCGCCATGCTGTTCAAGCGTGGATTCACGCACGCCAATCATCTGTGCTTTAGCTTCGTTACTGTAGGTCACAAAACCGCGTTCAAACCAGGCGGAACTGCCGGCAATATCGGTAATCGCTTTCGCCACCCAGCCGCCGGTGCAGGATTCCGCAGTGGTGATTGTCGCGCCACGCTGCTTCAGCGCAAGGCCAACGATCTCGCTAAGCTGCATCAATTCATGGTCAGTCATTCTCGCTCCAGGCATCAGAAAAACGTGCTGCACAAGATAGCACTTTCTCGTCAGATGTGGGGATGCACTTCAGGTTTTACTAGGGGGCTTCAGAAAAAAGCCGGTACGGACGCACCGGCGGTGGAAAAGTTATTTCATGCTCTCAGCGAGGGTGTGCACATTGTGGCGAAACGCCTTAACGTAGGTGTCAGCCACCCCACCTTTTGCCGACAGCGCTTCGGGGTAAAGCTCGCCCCCGGGCTGTGCGCCCGTCGCCGATGCAATCTGTTTCACCAGACGCGGATCGAGCTGATTTTCCATAAACCAGGTTTTCACGCCGTCGGCTTTAATCTGATTGATAATCTCGGCGACCTGCGCCGCGCTGGCTTCGCTCTCAGACGACAGCCCCTGCGGCGCCATAAACGTCACGCCGTAGGCGCGGCTGAAATAGCCGAACGCGTCATGGCTGGTCAGCACTTTACGCTTCGCCGGCGGGATCTGGCTAAAGCGCGTTTTGGCCCAGTTATCCAGCTGGCTGAGCTGCGCGATATACGTTTTGCCAGAGGCTTCCAGCGCGGCTTTGTCCTCAGGATCGGCTTTCACCAGCCCGTTCAGAATGTTTTGCGCATAGAGCGCCCCGTTCGCCGCGCTGTTCCACGCATGGGGATCGGTCACAGTCTTTCCATCTTCCTCAAGCGTGTGGGTTTTCACTCCTGTTGAGGCCACAACCAGTTGCCCTTTGAACCCGGAGGCTTTCACCAGACGATCAAGCCAGCCTTCCAGCCCCAGGCCGTTCACCACCACCACATCAGCCTTGCTCAGGGCGGCGCTGTCTTTCGGCGACGGTTCAAAGGTATGCGGATCGCCGTCCGGCCCGACCAGCGTCGTCACGTTCACATGGTCACCGCCTACCTCCTGCGTGATATCCCCCAGAATCGAAAAGCTGGTCACCACATTCAGCGTTTTCGCCATCACGCCGTGCGACATCATCCCCAGCGCGAGCGCCACTACAAATCCTGTACGTTTCATCGTTTCCCCTTGCGTTAAAAATACGCCCGCAGGCTGCCAGCGAGCCTGCTTCGCGTACCCAGTAAAATGGAAATAAAGAACAGCGCGCTGGCGGTGAGCACGATGGACGGCCCGGCAGGTAGGCTCATGGCCCAGGAGAGGCTCAGCCCCAGCCATGCGCAGAAAATACCGCTTATCCCCGCCATCAGAAGTAAGGCTGGTAGCGTGCGCACCCAGCAGCGTGCCGCCACGGCCGGAAGCATCATCAGCCCGACGGCCATCAGCGTGCCGAGCACCTGAAAACCAGCCACCAGGTTAAGCACCAGCAGCGCCAGAAACAGTCCGTGCAGCAGGCCAGGCAGCCAGCGGGCGTTCACCTGCAGCCAGGCAGTATCAAACGCTTCTGTGACCAGCCCGCGATAAAACAGCGCCAGTGTGATAAGGGTGAACATACACACGCCCGTGACAAACAGCGCGGCGTCCTTGTCCACGGCGAGGATAGAGCCAAACAGCAGATGCAGCAGATCGACATTCGACCCGCGCAGCGACACCAGCGTGACCCCCAGCGCCAGCGAGCCAAGATAAAACCCGGCAAAGCTGGCATCTTCTTTCAGCGGCGTGCGTCGACTGACCAGACCGGCCAGCAGCGCCACGGTAATTCCCGCGATAAAACCGCCAATACTCATCGCCAGCAGCGACATACCGCTGAGCAAATACCCCACGGCGACACCCGGCAAAATGGCGTGAGAAAGGGCGTCGCCCATCAGGCTCATCCGACGCAGCTGAAGAAACACGCCGAGCGCGGTGGTGCTGACGGAGAGCGCCAGGCAAACCACCAGCGCGCGACGCATAAAGCCGTACTCAATGAACGGTTGAAAAAAGAGATGCCAGATCATGCCACCCTCACCCGCTCGGTTTTCCACTGGGGAACGTCAGCATCCAGCCGCAGCGTCTGCGGAAAATGGCGCGACACGCGCTCGCTGTCGTGCAGTACCGCGAGCAGCGTTTGCCCCTGCATATACATCTCCAGCATCAAATCCATCAGCACGCTGCAGGTGGCTTCATCGACCCCGGTAAAGGGTTCATCCAGCATCACCAGCGGCGCCTGCTGCACCAGGACGCGGGCAAACAGCATGCGCTGAAACTGACCGCCGGAGAGTTCATCGATGGTGGATAACGCCATGGACTCAAGCCCGACGCGCTCAAGCGTGCTGGCAATGCGCAGCCGCGTTTCGCGACGAAACCCGGAAAAAAGCGAAATGCCCGGCCAGCAGCCCATGCTTACCACGTCGTGTACGGTCAGCGGAAACTGCGCCTCCAGGGCGTGACGCTGTGCCAGCCAGCCGATGACCGGGCGCTTACCCTGCCAGCGGAAACCGCCGCTGACGGGAGGAATAAACCCCGCCAGCGTTTTCAGCAGCGTGGATTTCCCGCAGCCGTTAGCGCCGATAATGGCGGTCATGCTGCCGCGTTCAATGGTGCCCGAGAGGGGCCGCGTAACGGGCTGGCGTTCATAACCCGCGACCAGTTCATTCATCACGATCATGGCAGTGCCACCGCCCAGCGCACGGCCAGCCCGATAAAGACAACAAGCACCAGCGCCAGCAAAAGCCGAACCAGAGCAGACAGAGAAAAAAGGGACGTTGACATGTCGACACCACATTAAATGTTATAACATAACAATAATGAAAGACGGTTAAGATGTAAATGACGGGTTTGAAAAGGGAGTGTGGCGAAATGTTTCTGAAGAATTTCCCTCTCCCGTGGGAGAGGGTCAGGGTGAGGGCATCAGGCCGCACCGTGCGTGCAGCCATGCCGGGTGGCGGCGTTGCCTTACCCGGCCTACCCGTCTGAGCAACTTACTGACTAAACGGTGACACCGCCGGAACGCGCGCCTGAGACACCGCCAGCCCCAGCTGCCATACGGCCATCGCATAGTGAGTGCTGTGGTTATAGCGGGTGATGACGTAGAAGTTCGGCAGACCGTACCAGTACTGATAGCCCGTACCGACATCCAGACGCAGCAGGCTTGCCTGTTGCGCGTTGCCCAGCGGCTGCGTTGGCGTTAGGCCTGCAGCTGCCAGCTGCGAAATGCTGTAGTTGGTTTTGAAGCCGTTTTCCAGCCCCGGCGCCTGACCGTTCGCCTGCACCGCCACCTGGCCGCCCGGCACCCAGCCGTGCGCTTTGAAGTAGTTCGCCACGCTGCCGATGGCATCTACCGGATCCCACAGGTTGATATGACCGTCCCCGTTAAAGTCGACGGCATATTGTTTATAGGAGGACGGCATAAACTGGCCGTAGCCCATCGCGCCGGCAAACGACCCTTTCAGATCGAGCGGATCGTCCTGCTCGCTGCGCGCCATCAGCAGGAAGGTTTCCAGCTCGGAAGAGAAATACTCCGCGCGGCGCGGGTAGTTAAAGGAGAGCGTCGCCAGCGCGTCGAGGATGCGGGTTTTCCCCATCACGCGGCCCCAGCGGGTTTCAACGCCGATAATCCCGACGATGATTTCCGGCGGTACGCCGTACACCTGCCACGCGCGGTTGAGCGCATCTTCATACTGATTCCAGAACACTACGCCGTTTTGCACGTTGTCCGGGGTAATAAATTGTTTGCGATAGCGCAGCCACGCGCCGTTCGGCCCGCTCGGCACCTGGGCGGTTGGTGCCTGCCTGTCCATCAGGCGCAGCACGTAGTCCAGACGCTTGGCCTGAGACAAAATTTCGTGCAGCTGCTGTCTGTCAAAGCCGTGTTTGCTCACCATTTTATCGATGAACTGCTCGGCCGCCGGGTTATTCGCGAAGTCGCCGCCCATCTGCATCATATTGTGCTGCGGCTCCAGCAGGAATCCTCCGGAAGGCGCGCCCGCCGTTTGCTGAACGGCTTCAGTCTTAGGTTTGCTACTACAGGCAGACAGCAGAATAAGCGCAGGCAACAGCGCTGCATAACGACGCTTGAACATGAGACATCCATTTAACGGGTTCGATAAGAACCCAGTATGGTAAAGCATCCGCAACACCTCAAGGAAGCGGTACGCGCCTCCCCCACGCAAATCCGCGCTTTTTTCCACCGAAAATCATTCCCCCCACCAATAAACTTTCAAAATAATCCTTTTTTCTTTCATTGTGAGATTTAATTAACACTTTAAAACCTTTCAAAGTGATTATTATTAGCCCAGTCAGACAAAAACAAAAAAGCCCCACAGGAGAGAAGAATGATAGAAACCATCACCCACGGCGCCGAGTGGTTCATCGGGCTGTTTCAGAAAGGCGGAGAAGTGTTCACCGGCATGGTGACCGGGATCCTGCCCCTGCTGATCAGCCTGCTGGTGATCATGAACGCGCTGATCAACTTTATCGGCCAGCAGCGCATCGAACGCTTCGCCCAGCGCTGTGCCGGGAATCCGCTGTCCCGCTACCTGGTACTGCCGTTCATCGGTACCTTCGTGTTCTGCAACCCGATGACCTTAAGCCTCGGCCGCTTCATGCCGGAAAAGTACAAGCCGAGCTACTATGCCGCCGCCTCCTACAGCTGCCATTCGATGAACGGCCTGTTCCCGCACATTAACCCCGGCGAGCTGTTTGTCTATCTTGGGATCGCCAGCGGCCTCACCACCCTTGGCCTGCCGCTCGGCCCGCTGGCGGTGAGCTACCTGCTGGTTGGCCTGGTCACCAACTTCTTCCGCGGCTGGGTGACCGACCTCACCACCGCCATTTTTGAGAAAAAAATGGGCATCGAGCTTGAACAGAAAGTCCATCTTTCAGGAGCCACAGCATGAACCGGATCCGCATTGAGAAAGGCACGGGCGGCTGGGGCGGCCCGCTGGAGTTCGACGCCACCGAAGGCAAAAAGATCGTCTACATCACCGCAGGCACGCGCCCGGCAATCGTCGACAGGCTGCGCGAGCTGACCGGCTGGGAAGCGGTCGACGGCTTCAAGGAAGGCGAGCCGCCGGAAGCGGAAATCGGCGTGGCGGTAATCGACTGCGGCGGCACGCTGCGCTGCGGTATCTATCCGAAGCGCCGGATTCCGACGGTGAATATTCACTCCACCGGAAAATCCGGCCCGCTGGCACAGTACATCCTTGAGGACATTTATGTCTCAGGCGTGAAGGAGGACAACATCACGCTGGTGAATGGCACTGCCGCGCCGCAAAAAGCGGCCCCGCGCGAGTACGACACCAGCAAGAAAATCACCGAACAGAGCGACGGCCTGCTGGCGAAGGTCGGGATGGGCATGGGTTCCGCCGTGGCGGTACTGTTCCAGTCCGGGCGCGACACCATCGACACGGTGCTGAAAACCATTCTGCCGTTTATGGCATTCGTCTCGGCGCTGATCGGCATCATCATGGCGTCCGGCCTGGGCGACTGGATTGCCCACGGCCTCGCCCCGCTCGCGAGCCACCCGCTCGGGCTGGTGACGCTGGCGCTGATCTGCTCCTTCCCGCTGCTGTCGCCGTTCCTCGGCCCGGGCGCGGTAATTGCCCAGGTCATCGGCGTGCTGATTGGCGTGCAGATTGGTCTGGGGAACATTCCCCCGCACCTCGCCCTGCCCGCCCTGTTCGCCATTAACGCCCAGGCGGCGTGCGATTTCATCCCCGTAGGGCTGTCGCTGGCCGAAGCGCGCCAGGACACCGTGCGCGTGGGCGTGCCGTCCGTGCTGGTGAGCCGCTTCCTGACGGGCGCGCCGACGGTGCTGATTGCCTGGTTTGTCTCCGGCTTTATTTATCAATAAGAGGTTCCTGCGATGACCGTGATTTACCAGACCACCATTACCCGCATCGGCCAGAGCGCGGCTGACGCGCTGAGCGACCAGATGCTGATCACCTTCCGCGAAGGCGCCCCGGCGGATATCGAAGAGTTTTGCTTTATCCACTGTCACGGCGAGCTGAAGGGCGAGCTGAAGGCCGGGAGCCAGCTGGAGCTGGGCGAGGCGCGCTATGCCGTCACCGCCGTCGGCGACGTCGCCGAGCAAAACCTGCGCGAGCTGGGGCACATCACCCTGCGTTTCGACGGCCAGCCGCAGGCCGAATATCCCGGCACGGTTCACGTGGCGGGCCCGGTTCCGCAGGCTGTCACCCCAGGCTGCACGTTAAAATTTGTTGCGTAATTAAGGAGAAACACATGAGTCAGGTTGCCGTTGTCATTGGTGGAGGACAAACCTTAGGCGAGTTCCTCTGCCGTGGGCTTGCCGCAGAGGGCTACCGCGTGGCGGTAGTGGACATTCAGAGTGAAAAAGCCGCCCGCGTGGCGGACACCATTAACACCGAGTTTGGCGAAGGGATGGCGTACGGGTTTGGTGCCGACGCCACCAGCGAGCAGAGCGTGATGGCGCTGGCCCGCGGCGTGGACGAGATTTTTGGGCGTACCGACCTGCTGGTCTACAGCGCGGGGATTGCGAAAGCGGCCTTTATCAGCGATTTCGAACTGGGGGATTTTGACCGTTCGCTGCAGGTGAATCTGGTGGGCTATTTCCTCTGCGCCCGCGAGTTTTCCCGTCTGATGATCCGCGACGGCATTCAGGGGCGCATCATTCAGATCAACTCCAAATCAGGGAAAGTGGGCAGCAAGCACAACTCCGGCTACAGCGCGGCGAAGTTTGGCGGCGTGGGGCTGACGCAGTCTCTGGCGCTGGATCTGGCCGAGTACGGCATTACCGTTCATTCGCTGATGCTGGGTAACCTGCTGAAATCGCCGATGTTCCAGTCCCTGCTGCCGCAGTATGCCACCAAGCTCGGCATCAAGGCTGAGGAAGTGGAGCAGTACTACATCGATAAAGTGCCGCTGAAGCGCGGGTGCGATTATCAGGACGTGCTGAACATGCTGCTGTTTTACGCCAGCCCGAAAGCCTCGTACTGCACCGGGCAGTCGATCAACGTGACGGGTGGGCAGGTCATGTTCTGATCGAGCGGCCTGATGCCCTCACCCTAACCCTCTCCCACCGGGAGAGGGAACAAAACAAGGAGTCGATATGGTTACCGCACTCATCACCGTCGCCGCCCTCGCCTGGATCTGCCAGATGGCGTTTGGCGGCTGGCAGATCCACCAGTTTAACCGCGCGTTTGACGCGCTGTGTCAGAAAGGTCGCGTCGGGGTCGGGCGTTCCGGCGGACGCTTCAAACCGCGCGTGGTCGTCGCCGTTGCGCTGGATGAAAACAATCACGTCTGCGATTCCCTCATCATGCGCGGCATGACCGTCTTCGCCCGTCCGGCGAAAATCCAGGCGATCAACGGCATTTCGCTGCAGGAATTACGGCCTGATGTGATCTTTCCCCATGATCCACTCTGTCAGAATGCACTATCATTAGCGCTTAATCTGAAACATGGATAATTTCGTTGTGAAAGCTATAGACTTGCGAAATTATCATTTCGCAACCTAAGGAACGAAGCGCCTATGAAACCTCGTCAGCGGCAGGCGGCCATTCTCGAGTATCTGCAAAAGCAGGGAAAATGCTCGGTAGAGGATCTGGCCCACTACTTTGACACCACCGGCACGACAATACGCAAGGACCTGGTATTGCTCGAAAACTCTGGCGCCGTCATTCGAACCTACGGCGGCGTGGTGCTCAATAAGGACGAAGCGGACCCGCCTATCGACCACAAAACGCTGATCAATACCCACCAGAAAGCGCTGATTGCCGAAGCCGCCGTCAAATTTATCCACGATGGCGATTCCATCATTCTGGATGCAGGCAGCACCGTCCTGCAGATGATTCCGCTGCTCAGCCGCTTTAACAACATCACGGTGATGACCAACAGCCTGCACATCGTCAACGCCCTGTCGGAGTTCGACAGCGAGCAGACCATCCTGATGCCCGGCGGCACCTTCCGCAAAAAATCGGCGTCGTTTCACGGCCAGCTGGCGGAGAATGCCTTCGACCACTTCAGCTTTGATAAACTCTTTATGGGCACCGACGGCATCGACCTGAACGCAGGCGTTACGACGTTCAACGAGGTTTTCAGCGTCAGTAAAGCGATGTGCAACGCCGCGCGGGAAGTGATTTTGATGGCAGACTCGTCGAAGTTTGGCCGCAAAAGCCCCAACATTGTCTGTAGCCTTGAAAGCGTTGATAAGCTGATTACCGACGCAGGTATCGACCCGGCGTTCAAGAAAGCGCTGGAAGAGAAAGGAATCGACGTGATCGTAACCGGAGAGAGAGATGAGTGATTTTCTGTTAGAAACGGGTCGCCAGACGCTGATGCTGGAACTGCAGGAAGCCAGCCGCCTGCCGGAACGTCTGGGCGAGGATTTTGTCCGCGCCGCCAACACCATTATCCACTGCGAAGGCAAAGTGATCGTGGCGGGCATCGGTAAATCCGGCCATATCGGCAAAAAGATTGCCGCGACGCTCGCGAGCACCGGCACCCCGGCTTTTTTTGTGCATCCGGCAGAGGCGCTGCACGGCGATCTGGGGATGATTGAAAGCCGCGACGTGATGCTGTTTATCTCCTACTCCGGTTCGGCCAAAGAGCTGGACCTGATTATTCCGCGCCTGCAGGAAAAATCGGTCGCCCTGCTGGCGATGACCGGAAAATCCCGCTCGCCGCTGGCGCTGGCCGCCAAGGCGACGCTGGATATTTCCGTTGAGCGTGAAGCCTGTCCGATGCACCTCGCTCCGACCTCCAGCACCGTTAACACCCTGATGATGGGCGACGCGCTGGCAATGGCGGTGATGCAGGCGCGCGGCTTTAACGAAGAAGATTTCGCCCGTTCGCATCCGGCGGGCGCGCTCGGCGCACGCCTGCTCAACAAGGTTCACCACCTGATGCGCACCGACGATGCCATTCCACAGGTCAAACTCGATACCAGCGTCATGGACGCGATGCTGGAACTCAGCCGCACCGGTCTGGGGCTGGTAGCGGTGTGCGATGACAGCGGGAGCGTTAAGGGCGTGTTCACCGACGGCGACCTGCGCCGCTGGCTGGTGGGCGGCGGCAAGCTGGAAACCAACGTGTCGGACGCCATGACCAAAGGCGGGCTGACGCTGAACGCCGAGAGCCGCGCCATTGAAGCCAAAGAAGTGCTGATGAAGCGCAAAATCACCGCCGCACCGGTGGTGGATGATTCCGGCAGGCTGTGCGGCGCCATCAACCTGCAGGATTTCTATCAGGCCGGCATTATCTAACCCTTCAGTCCCAGACGCTTCGCCAGCCTGTGCAGGTTGGCGACGTCCATCTCCAGCGCCCGCGCGCACGCCGCCCAGCTGCGGTTATTCTGCTCCAGCGCGCGGGTAATCATCTGACGCTGAAACGCCTCAGTGGCTTCGCGCAGATTTTCATTGACCGTTTCTGTTAGAGCCTGGGCGATTGCCGGTGGGGTTTCATCCTGCAGCGCAAAATGCCGCGCGTGGATCACCACTTCGTCACCCGAACGCGTCGCCCGCGCCAGCACCACCGCGCGGTGAATCGCGTGCTCCAGCTCGCGCACATTGCCCGGCCAGCCGTAGCTCAGCAGATGCGACCTCGCACCCTGGCTCAGCACCACGCGGGAAAGCCCCATCCTGAGACGGCACTGCTCGCAGAAAAAGCCCGCCAGCAGCACCACGTCGTCCCCGCGCTCGCGCAGCGGCGGCACGGTAAGCGGGAACACGCTCAGGCGATGGAACAGGTCGGCGCGGAACTGCCCTGCCAGCACCGCTTCACGCAGGTCGCGGTTCGTTGCCGCCAGCACGCGAACGTCCACTCTGTGGCTGCGGTCATCCCCCACGCGCTGGATGTCGCCGTACTGCAAAACGCGCAGCAGCTTGGCCTGCAGCGACAGGGAGAGCTCGCCGATTTCATCCAGAAACAGCGTGCCGTTATCGGCCATTTCGAACTTGCCGCTGCGGTTGCTGATGGCCCCGGTAAACGCCCCTTTAACGTGACCAAACAGCTCGCTTTCCGCCACGCTTTCCGGAAGCGCGGCGCAGTTGAGGTACACCAGCGGGTTCACCGCGCGCGGCGAGGCTTCGTGAATGGACTTCGCGACCAGCTCCTTGCCGGTGCCGGTTTCCCCGAAGATCAGCACGTTCAAATCTGAGGCGGCGACAATCTCAATCTCTTTTTTGAGCTGCGCCATGCCCGGAGAAAGGCCGATCATCTCCGTTTGCGTCACCTGCTCAAACGCCGCCGGGCTGCCGGGAAGAATGTTCTGGCTCTCCAGCTGTTCAATCAGCAGGGCATTGTTCAGCGCCCCGGCGGCCAGGGCGGCAATCAGGCGCAGCTCTTCGTCGCTAAAGGTGTCGAACTGGTCCGGCGACAGGCCGTCGAGGGTCAGCGCGCCGATCAGGTTTTGCCCGGCAAATAAAGGCAGGCCGATACAGGCGTGAACCTTCAGGCTCTCCTGTCCGGGAATAAGCCCGTCGTACGGGTCGGGCAGATCGCTGTCCGCCGGGAAGCGCACTACGTCACCCGCGCGGGCGATGGTTTCCAGACGCGGATGGCCCTCAAGGGTAAAACGCCGCCCGAGCACGTCCTTCGCCAGCCCGTCGATAGCCAGCGGAATAAACTGCCGCCCCTCGTAGCGCAGCAGCGCCGAGGCGTCGCACGCCAGCACGTGGCGCAGCGTGGAGATCAGCCGCTGAAAGCGGTCCTGATGGCCGATACCGGTCTGCAGCTCAATGGCGATCTTCGCCAGCACGTCTACGGAAAAGCTCATAGAGACCTCGCTGTCATTTTGACAATGCATGTTGTCATATTGACACTACCTTGTATAGTCATAATGACTACCCATTACGGATCATAAAAATATTAATTAAGTAAAATCAATAAATTAAAAACTGGCACGCAACTTGATATAGGCAAATCATCTTATTTGAAAATGCTGTATTACGTAGAGGTTGCTATGTCTATTCTGGTTAAAAATAACATTCATTGGGTCGGTCAACGTGACTGGGAAGTGCGCGATTTCCACGGGACGGAATACAAAACGCTGCGCGGCAGCAGCTACAACAGCTATCTCATCCGCGAAGGAAAAAACGTGCTGATCGATACGGTCGATCACAAGTTCAGCCGCGAGTTCGTGCAGAACCTGCGCAGCGAAATTGACCTTGACGCCATCGACTACATCATCATCAACCACGCGGAAGAGGACCACGCCGGCGCGCTGACCGAGCTGATGTCTTACATCCCGAACACGCCGATCTACTGCACCACCAACGCCATCGACTCGATCAACGGCCACCACCACCATCCGGAGTGGAATTTCCACACCGTTAAAACCGGCGACGCGCTGGATATAGGCAACGGCAAGCAGCTGATCTTCGTGGAAACGCCGATGCTGCACTGGCCGGACAGCATGATGACATACATGACCGACGACGCGGTGCTGTTCAGCAATGACGCCTTCGGCCAGCACTACTGCGACGAGCGCCTGTTCAACGACGAAGTGGACCAGACCGAACTCTTCGAGCAGTGCCAGCGCTACTACGCCAACATTCTGACCCCGTTCAGCCGCCTGGTGACGCCAAAAATCACCGAGATCCTCGGCTTTAACCTGCCGGTGGACATGATTGCCACCTCCCACGGCGTGGTGTGGCGTGAAAATCCCACCCAGATTGTGGAGCTCTACCTGAAATGGGCGGCGGACTATCAGGAAGACCGCATCACTATTTTCTACGACACCATGTCCAACAACACCCGCATGATGGCGGACGCCATTGCCCAGGGCATCAACGAAGTGGACCCCAACGTGGCGGTGAAAATCTTCAACGTGGCGCGCAGCGATAAGAACGAGGTATTGACCAACGTCTTCCGCTCTAAGGGCGTGCTGGTGGGCACCTCCACCATGAACAACGTGATGATGCCGAAAATTGCCGGTCTGGTGGAAGAGATGACCGGCCTGCGTTTTCGCAACAAGCGCGCCAGCGCCTTTGGCTCCCACGGCTGGAGCGGCGGCGCGGTAGACCGTCTGTCTACCCGCCTGCAGGATGCGGGCTTTGAGATGTCCCTCAGCCTGAAGGCGAAATGGCGCCCGGATATCGACGCCCTGGAGGTCTGCCGCCAGCACGGCCGCGACATTGCCCGTCAGTGGGCGCTCGCACCGCTTCCGCAAGCTGCCGAACCAACCGCACAGCAGGAAACCTGCGCCTGCGCCGCCGCGGCAGCCGCCGATCCCGGACCGCGCATGCAGTGCAGCGTCTGCCAGTGGATTTACGATCCTGAAATGGGCGAACCGCTGCAGGACGTTGCGCCGGGCACGCCGTGGAGTGACGTGCCGGAAAACTTCCTCTGCCCGGAGTGTTCACTCGGTAAAGACGTCTTTGACGAACTGGGTACGGAGGCAAAATGAACAACGGGATCGTCATCATCGGCTCGGGCTTTGCCGCCCGCCAGCTGGTGAAAAACATCCGCAAGCAGGACGCCAGCGTGCCGCTGACGGTGATCGCCGCCGACAGCATGGACGAGTACAACAAGCCTGATCTAAGCCACGTGATTAGTCAGCATCAGCGCGCCGAAGACCTCACCCGTCAGACGGCGGGGGAGTTCGCGGAACAGTTTAACCTGCGTCTGTTCCCTTACACCTGGGTCACCGACATCGACGCTGCCGCCCACAAGGTGAAAGCAAAAGAGAAAACCTGGCAGTACGACAAACTGGTGCTGGCCACGGGTGCCTCTGCGTTTGTGCCGCCGGTTGAAGGCCGCGAGCTGACGATCACCCTGAACAGCCAGCAGGAGTATCAGGCCAGCGAAACGGCGCTTCGCGACGCACAGCGCGTGATGATTGTCGGCGGTGGGCTGATAGGCACCGAGCTGGCGATGGATTTCTGCCGGGCGGGTAAATCCGTGACTCTGGTCGACCACGCGGCAAGCATTCTGTCGTCGCTGATGCCCGCAGAAGTAAGCAGTCGCTTACAGCATCGCCTGACCGACATGGGGGTGCATCTGCTGTTGAAATCGCAGCTGCAAAGCCTGAGCAAAACCGAAGGCGGCATTCGTGCCACTCTCGACCGCAGCCGCAGCGTTGAGGTGGATGTGGTAATCGCTGCAACGGGCCTGCGCCCGGAAACCGCGCTGGCGCATCGCGCAGGCGCCGAAATACAGCGTGGCGTGAAGGTAAATAGCTACCTGCAAACCACGCAACCTGATATTTACGCGTTAGGTGACTGCGCTGAAATTAACGGTCAGGTACTGCCCTTTTTACAGCCAATTCAATTAAGCGCGATGTATCTGGCGAAAAACCTGCTCGGCGGCAGCGCGCCGCTGAAATTACCCGCCATGCTGATTAAAGTCAAAACGCCAGAATTACCGCTGCATCTTGCCGGTGAAACGCAGCGTCAGGATCTGAACTGGCAAATTACCCTCGAACCGCAGGGAATGGTCGCGCGCGGCGCGGATAACGAGGGTCAGATTCGCGCTTTTGTGGTAAGTGAAGACCGGATGAAGGAGGCTTTCGCACTGCTGAAACTGTTACCTGCTTAACCCTCTCGTTGCCGGGCGGCGCTTCGTTTACCCGTCCAACAACGAGTCTACGCAGAGTTAACCTTTGAATTTTATTATTCACCGCCCCGATATTCCGGGGCTTTTTCTTACGCATTCTATTCATTAAATAAATGCAAAGTAGATATATCATCGCCATCAATCCCTTATTTATTATTTTCGTAAATGCTTTAATATGAAACAGCTTAAAAACATCATCCAGATTTATTATTGGCAGCTGACTCAGTCTGAAAAGACATCATCAGCAGGAGGCAAATAATGGCGAATTTTTATAAATAACTCAATTATCTTTCTCGTTATTTCACACAAGCGAAGAATGCGGAATATATTTATTCCGCAAAAGTTCTACATTTTCAGCATCTTTTTTATCGGTATGCCGCTATGCGCCAGCCATTGAGGAAGTCGCGGAGGTTGCGCCGTGCAGGAGCCGGTTCAGGAACGTACCACCAGCGCGTCGTAGCCGCGCCAGCGGTAGTTGACCATGGAGATCAGCCAGCAGGCGACAAACAGCCCGACCACCGCAAACCCGGCGTTGCCCAGGTTGTCGTTTACCGCGCCAATCAGATCCCACACGCCGCCGCTGAGGGAAAATTTGTCCATCAGCAGACCCAGCGCTTCCAGCCCGCCGATAAACAGCGCCACCACCACGGAGGTGCCGGTAATGGTCATGTTGTAGTAGAGCTTGCGCTGCGGCTTGTTGAACGCCCAGCCGTAGGCACCGACCATCAACAGGTTATCGAGGGTATCCACCAGCGCCATGCCGCTGGCGAAGAGCGCCGGGAAGACCATGATTGACCACACCGACATCCCGCTTGACGCGCTGGCGGCAGAGATCCCCAGCACGCCAATCTCGGTAGCCGTGTCAAAGCCGAGGCCAAACAGGAAACCGACCAGGTACATCTGCCAGCTTTTATTCACCAGGCGGAAGGTTTTACCAAACAGCCAGTTCATGACGCCGCCCTGGGCAGGGAGCGTGATGTCGCCCTGCACGGGCCTGCCCTGTTTCAGCGCCTGAAAACTGCGCCAGACGCCGCGCAGAATCACCATGTTCACCAGCGCCATCGCCAGCAGGAAGGTGGCGGAAACCGCGGAGCCGATCAGGCTGCCGGTTTCGTGGAACCACTCCATGTTTTTCTGAAACGCCGTCGCGGTAGCGGCGATAGCAATAGAGGCCAGCACCACGATGGTGGAGTGCCCCAGCGAGAACCACGCCCCCACGCCGGACGGACGTTTGCCCTGCTGCATCATCTTACGCGTCACGGTATCAATCGCCGCGATGTGGTCAGCGTCCACCGCGTGACGCAGCCCGTAGCACCACGCCAGCAGGCTGGCGGCCATCAGCGCCGTGCTGCCGCTGAAAGCGTGCCATGCCCATCCCCAGGCCAGCAGGTTTGCCATTACCAGAGCCAGCAGCAGAAGCGCGGCGCGAGGTTCATTGCGTAAGAGTCGTAACATTTTAAGTCCTTTGTGAACATGACCGGGCAGCGGCGATCGCCGCCTGCCCGAAGGAGATCGCTCCGTCACCTGCGGGCAGGCGCGAAGGAAAAAGAAGCGTAAAGTCAGAAAGATAATGACGCAGGCGCGCGCGCAGCAGACGGTTGTGCAGCACGCCGCCGCTGAGACAGATTGTCGACAGCGACAGGCGTCGTGCATGGCGCGCGGCGAGATGCGCCAGCCCTTTTGCCAGCGCGTCGTGAAACGCCCACGCGCGCTCGCAGGGCTCAGCCTGCCAGGCCAGCCACTGCCGCCAGAAAAGCGCAAGGTTGTCGACAGACAACGTCACCGGATGGTCGACGCCCGCGCACTGCGAGGCCAGCGCTTCCAGCCGGCAGGCCGCTTCACCTTCCCAGGATTGGGTTTCAATACCCAGCGCGCAGGCGACCGCATCAAACAGGCGACCACAGGACGAGGCCTGCGGCGCGTTGATGCCGCGCCGGATCGCCGTTGCCAGCAGCGGCCAGTTTTCACGCTGAACCGCGCGCGTTTCCGGGTACTGCTGCCAGTCAGGGACAAACGCCAGGCAGTGGGCGAGCAGATTGCGCCACGGCTGCCGCGCCGCCAGATCGCCCCCCGGCAGCGCAACGGCAGGCAGCCCGCCCAGACGCTCGCACGCGAGATAGTTCACCCGCAGGCACTCCCCACCCCACAGCGCGCCGTTCTCGCCCATGCCGATCCCGTCCAGCGTCAGGGCAATCGCGTCTCCGCCGTCGAGCGGCCAGCCGTTCTCCGCCAGGCACGCCGCCGCGTGGGCGTGATGGTGCAGTACGGTTTCAACGGGCAGCCCCTGCGCCTGCGCCCACCGTTGTGTGTGATAGCCCGGGTGAGCGTCGCACACCACGCGCTTCGGCTGGAAGGCGTAAATTTTCTGCATCAGCGAGAGCGCGCCTCGCCACTGCGCTTCGACGCCCTCGTCACCGAGATCGCCAAAATGCTGGCTCAGCACCGCCTGGCTGCCACGCACCAGGCAGAAGGTGTTTTTCATCTCCGCGCCGGTGCATAGCATGGCGGGGATATTCTCAAAACCCGCAGGCAACGCTACGGCATCCGGCACAAAACCGCGCGCGCGGCGAAGCATCGTGCCGTCCCGATCCATCACCGAATCGTCCATCCGCTGCAGGATATCGCGGTTGTGCAGCAGGAAGCCGTCCGCGATGTCGCCGAGTTCATCCAGCGCCTGCTGGTTGGTCATGGCAGGCGGTCTGCCGCTGAGGTTGCCGGAGGTCATCACCAGCGGGCGCTGGCAGTCCATCATCAAAAGATGCTGCAGCGGGTTCGCAGGAAGCATGATGCCCACGGCATCCAGACCGGGCGCGATACCTTCCGGGAACGCGGGCAGCCAGGCTTTTGGCGTGAGCACAATGGGTGCAGCGGGTGAGCGTAGCAGCGCCTGGATCGCCTCCGGCACGCCGTCCGCGTTTGGGATCATCACCGCCAGCGGCTTCGCGGGACGCTGCTTGCGTACCCGAAGCGCCGCGACCGCCTGCGGATTACGCGCGTCGCAGACGAGATGAAAACCGCCCAGCCCTTTGACCGCGACTATGCCGCCGCTTTTCAGCATCCCCACCGCCGCGCTCAGCGCAGCCTCACGGGAAGCGGTGATGTCGCCCGCACGCCATTCCAGCGCTGGCCCGCAGTCCGGGCAGGCTACCGGCTGGGCGTGAAAACGTCGATCGGCGGGGTTGCGGTATTCCGCTTCACACGGCACGCAGAGCGGAAATGCGGCCATTGACGTGGCCGGACGGTCATAGGGCATCGCGCGGATAATGGTAAACCGCGGCCCGCAGTGCGTGCAGTTGATGAACGGATAGCGATAGCGGCGCTCGGCAGGGTCGCGCATTTCAACCAGGCACGCCGGACAGGTCGCGGCGTCGGGAACAATTTGGGTGTCCATCGCCCCGCCCGCGCTGTGGCGGATAGTAAAGTCCTCCGGCACCTGCGCCCAGGTAAACGGCTGCGTTTCAACGTGGTCAATGCATGCCAGCGGCGGGCAGTCCTGATGCAGCCTCGCGGTAAAGGCCCCCCCATTACCCGCGAGGCGCACCAGCACGCCCTCTCCATCATTGCAGACGTCACCGGTCAACTGAAGCGCCTGCGCCAGCTGCCAGACGAAGGGACGAAACCCCACGCCCTGCACCTTGCCGCGCACACGCAGCTGTACGCCGTTACTGCACATACGGTTCAGAACAGCAGCGATGACGACGTGTCGAATGCCGCACGACGGCGCTTTTCGGCGCTCATCTGCTCAAGCTTGTCGCGATCCACGCAGACCAGCGCGTGCGTCGGGCAGGCTTCCATGCAGGCCGGACCGGCGTCGCGGTGATAGCAAAGATCGCATTTGTTGGCTTCGGCTTTCTCCGCACGTACGCTCAGCCCCATGCCGCTGTTGCGTACCACCGGACGGACAACCACCTCCATCGCGCCGTACGGGCAGGCGACCACGCAGGTTTTGCAGCCAATGCAGCGCTCCTGCATGACGTGCACAAAGCCTTTCTCGCGTTTAATCGCCCCGTTCGGGCAGACGTTCGCGCACGGTGCGTCTTCGCACTGGCGACAGATGGCGGCGGTGGAAATATTCACGCCTTTGATGACGTGGATGCGCGGCAGGAAGGTGTCAGGGGTGAGCGACGCGCAGTCCTGCTCCGCCTGATGGGAAACCACGCACGCTACTTCACAGGTACGGCAGCCAATACACTTACTGGCATCGGCCATAATAAAACGGTTCATCTGCTTCTCCAGCATTACAGTTATGCGCGGAGATATTCATAAACCGTGCCAATAATTAAGCCATTGATTTTATATTGATTTTAAAATTACAGCGGCGCTGTCATCGTCATAAATGACGATGACAGCTGTCGACATCAGCGGTACGGGCCATCAATAACCGAGTCGCGCAGGACCAGCTCGCCGGAGAAGGTTTGCTGATATTTAAACTCACCGCCGTCGAGCATGAAGATCAGGCGGCTGATGGTCTCTTTAATCATCTCCGTTACGGGGATGCGGACGCTGGAGAGCGACGGCACAATGTAAGGCGCGATGGCCACATCGTCGAAACCAATCACCGACACCGCGTCCGGGGCGGCCACGCCGCTGTCGTGCAGCTGCTTCATGGCACCGATTGCCATATCGTCATTGCTCGCCACCAGCGCCGTAAACCGTTCACCGCGAGCAAGCAGTTCGGAAACCGCCGCCGCGCCGCTGGCGGGGTTCCACTTCCCCTGCGCAATCAGCCCTTCACGCAGCGGAATACCGTGCTGCGCCAGCGCGTCCCGGTAGCCGGAGAGACGCTCAACCCCGGTGGGAGAATCCAGCGAGCCGGTGATAAACGCGATCTCCCGGTGCCCTTTCGCAATTAGCTGCGACACCGCCTCCTGGCTGGAGGCTTTATGATCTGACCAGACGCAGTGGCTGCTGTTTTTCCGCAGGCGGCGGTTGAGCACCATTATGGGCTGCTCGCACTTCTCGACGATCTCATCCATCTCTTCCACGCTCAGGAAACGCGGATAGATGATCACCGCGTCGCAGCGCATATCGAGCAGGTACTGGATCGCCTCGCGCTCTTCATCCGCGCTGTGCTTGCCGTCCGCGAGGATCAGCTGCCGCCCCTTTTCTTCCGTCATGCGCGCGGCGTGAAACAGGAGTTCGCTAAAGTAGACGCCGTGATAGAGGGTGTTAGTCACCACCAGCCCCAGCGTCTGGGTACGTTTGGTCGCCAGGTTGCGCGCCAGTAAATTCGGGCGATAGCCGCTCTCTTCAATGGCCTGAAACACCCGGTCTTTGGTCTCCTGGCTGACGTAGCCATTTCCCGATAGCACCCGGGACACCGTGGCTTTCGAAACGCCTGCCCGCTTCGCCACTTCAAGCATCGTGGTCATGTTGTTATTCCGTCTGAATCTGATGGAGCGCAGTGTACTGCACTGCAGAAAAATTGTCGCAGCGGTGAAATCACGCTTTTGCTACACCATTGCGATCTGCATCACGAAACGAAAAAATGGTCAAAAAGCGATCTTGTTTCATCCAAAGAAACTCATGATGATTATGTGGAACCGGTTTCCTACATATCTCACAACAATAACAGGATCACATCCGATGGCCAAAAATTACGCTGCGCTGGCGAACGACGTTATCAGCGCGCTGGGCGGCAAAGAGAACATCGTCGCCGTCACCCACTGCATGACGCGTCTGCGTTTCGTACTGAAAGACGAAAGCCTGACCGACGCAGCGCGCCTGAAAAGCATCAGCGGCGTGCTCGGCGTGGTACGCAACGACAACCAGTGCCAGGTCATTATTGGCAACACGGTTTCACAGGCGTACCGCGAAGTGGTAAGCCTGCTGCCCGCTGACCTGCAGCCCGCGGTGCCGGAAGGTCCGCAGAAGTTGACCTTACGCCGCGTTGGCGCCGGGATCCTCGACGCGCTGATCGGCACCATGTCTCCGCTGATCCCGGCGATCATCGGCGGCTCGATGGTCAAGCTGCTGGCGATGATCCTCGAGATGACCGGCGTGCTGCCAAAAGGCGCGCCGACGCTCACTATTCTGACCGTCATCGGCGACGGCGCCTTCTTCTTCCTGCCGCTGATGGTGGCGGCCTCGGCGGCGGTGAAATTCAAAACCAACATGTCGCTGGCCATCGCCATCGCGGGCGTGCTGGTGCACCCGAGCTTTATCGAGCTGATGGCGAAAGCCGCGCAGGGCGAGCACGTTGAGTTCGCCTTTATTCCGGTGACGGCGGTGAAATACACCTACACGGTGATCCCGGCGCTGGTGATGACCTGGTGCCTGTCATACATCGAACGCTGGGTGGATCGCATTACCCCGGCGGTGACGAAAAACTTCCTCAAGCCGATGCTGATCGTGCTGATTGCCGCCCCGCTCGCCATCGTGCTGATTGGCCCGCTGGGGATCTGGATCGGTAGCGCCATCTCCGCGCTGGTCTACACCATTCACGGCTACCTGGGATGGCTCTCCGTCGCCATCATGGGCGCGCTCTGGCCGCTGCTGGTGATGACCGGGATGCATCGCGTGTTTACGCCGACCATCATTCAGACCATTGCCGAAACGGGCAAGGAAGGGATGGTGATGCCGTCGGAAATCGGCGCCAACCTGTCGCTCGGCGGCTCGTCGCTGGCGGTGGCGTGGAAAACCAAAAACCCGGAGCTGCGCCAGACGGCGCTGGCGGCGGCAGCCTCCGCCATTATGGCGGGGATCTCTGAACCGGCCCTGTACGGCGTGGCGGTGCGTCTGAAACGTCCGCTGATTGCGAGCCTAATCAGCGGCTTTATCTGCGGGGCGGTCGCCGGCATGGCCGGTCTTGCCAGCCACTCAATGGCGGCACCGGGGCTGTTCACCAGCGTGCAGTTCTTTGACCCGGCCAACCCGATGACCATCGTCTGGGTGTTCGGCGTGATGGGGCTGGCAGTAGTGCTGTCGTTTGTTCTGACCCTGCTTTTAGGGTTTGAGGATATCCCGGTCGAGGACGAGGCTGAAAAAGCGCGCGCCCTGCAGGCCGCACCGGTACAGAACAACGCAGCAAAAGCATAAAATTGAAAGCGAGGTAAGAATGTCTGTTTTTCCACAAGGATTTTTATGGGGCGGTGCGCTTGCCGCCAACCAGAGTGAAGGTGCTTACCGTGAAGGCGGCAAAGGACTAACGACCGTCGATATGATCCCCCACGGCGCGAATCGTCTGGCGGTGAAGATCGGTAAGGAAAAGCGTTTTTCGCTGCGTGACGACGAGTTCTACCCGAGCCACGAAGCGATTGATTTTTACCATCGCTATAAAGAAGACATCGCCCTGATGGCGGAGATGGGCTTTACGGTGTTCCGCACCTCCATTGCCTGGAGCCGCCTCTACCCGAACGGCGACGAACCGCTGCCGAACAAAGAGGGCATTGCCTTCTATCGCGCGGTGTTCGAGGAGTGCAAAAAGTACAACATCGAGCCGCTGGTGACGCTCTGCCACTTCGACGTGCCGATGCACCTGGTGACGGAGTATGGCTCGTGGCGCAACCGCAGGATGGTCGATTTCTTCGCCCGCTACGCCCGCACCTGCTTTGAAGAATTTAACGGGCTGGTGAAATACTGGCTGACCTTCAACGAAATCAACATCATGCTGCACAGCCCGTTCTCCGGCGCGGGGCTGGTGTTTGAGGAAGGTGAAAACGAAGACCAGGTGAAATACCAGGCCGCGCACCACGAGCTGGTGGCAAGCGCGCTGGCGACCAAAATCGCCCACGAGGTGAACCCGGAAAACCAGGTGGGCTGCATGCTGGCGGGCGGCAATTTCTATCCCTACTCCTGCAAGCCGGAAGACGTGTGGATGGCGCTGGAGAAAGACCGCGAGAACCTGTTCTTCATCGACGTGCAGGCGCGCGGTAGCTATCCGGCCTACTCCGCCCGCGTGTTCCGCGAGAAAGGCGTGGTGATTGTGAAAGATCCCGGCGACGACGAGCTGTTAAAAAACACCGTCGACTTTGTCTCGTTCAGCTATTACGCCTCGCGCTGCGCGTCGGCGGATATGAACGCGGGCAACACCAGCGCGGCGAACATCGTCAAGTCCCTGCGTAATCCGCACATTCAGGTGAGCGAATGGGGCTGGGGCATCGACCCGCTCGGCCTGCGCATCACCATGAACATGATGTACGACCGCTACCAGAAGCCGCTGTTCCTGGTGGAAAACGGCCTGGGGGCGAAAGATGTCGTTGATGAAAACGACGAGATTAACGACGACTACCGCATCAGCTATCTGCGCGAGCATATCCGCGCGATGGGCGACGCGATTGAGGACGGCGTGCCGCTGATGGGTTACACCACCTGGGGCTGTATCGACCTGGTGGCCGCCTCAACGGGCGAGATGAGCAAGCGCTACGGGTTTGTGTACGTCGACCGGGACGACGCAGGAAACGGCACGCTGGACCGCAAGCGCAAGAAATCGTTCTGGTGGTATAAGAAGGTGATTGCGAGTAACGGGGCGGATCTCGAGTAGCCTGTTGCCCTCACCCCGGCCCTCTCCCACAGGGAGAGGGAGAGGGGTTTGGCACTGCTCAGAGCTGAGAAAAACCTCCATCCCCAACCCACTCCGCAAGCCGTGAATAGACCCGTTCCACCGCCTCCTTCACCGGCGGCGTCATCGGGTAATAAAACCCAACGATATCCGGCTGAATTCCCAAAAAGAGCACCTCGCCCACGTCGTCCCTGATCTGATCGACAAGGTAGTTCAACGGCATATTGTGGGTAGTCATCATAAACATCTCGGCGATGTCGTTCGGGTCAATCAGGCGGATTTCGCCCGGGTTCAGCCCCATATCGGTGGCATCCACAATCAACAGCCTGTCCGGATGGAGCTCGCGAATGGCGACCACGTCGTTTTCCGGCGCGCTGCCGCCGTCAATCACCACCCAGCTGCCCTGCGGGTTCGCGGCGCACATCTCCGCCAGCAGCGGGCCCGCGCCGTCGTCGCCCATCATGCTGTTGCCGACACACAGTAAAACGTCAGTCACGTAATCTCCTCACCATCAGGTAGATGGCGCTCTCCTGATGAATATCGTGCAGCATGCCGAGCAGCGTTTTGCTCCACGACTGCTGCTCGGGGGTTTGCCTGCCGAGCGCAGCGTCAAAGGCGTTGGCGAGCATCGCAATGTGGTTGGCGTCGATGACGATCTCGCCGTACTTCGGCACGCCCTCCATCTTGCGCCGCGCCGTACTGCCCTCCTCCAGCGTGGCGATCCATGCCAGGTACTCGGGCCACGGGCAGCTCAGCGCCGCCTCCAGGCAGTCAATCACCCCGAGGTGATGCCCAATCGCCAGGCTGTAATAGACCACCTGCTGCGCCGCGTCCGGCGTGGCATCGTTCTCATCAATAAACTTACGGCTCAGCTGGCTGAACACCACCGTTTCACTCATCGGATACGCGCCTCATCCACGATGCTGTTCAGGTTCGCCACGATCTCATTGAGACGCGGATCGTTTTCCGCCTCCAGCCAGCGCGCCACCTGATGGTCGCCCTGGCTCAGCAGGCGCAGATAATCATCGGCAATCTGACGCCCGTAGCGATAGCCCGCCAGCCTGCGCGCCGTGCGGTCAATCTTCACCCGCAGCGGCTGGACCATGTCCGGGTGCAGGATGGCCGCAGGCTGGTTGTCCAGCACGCCCGGCTCGCGGGCGTGGATTTTCTGCTCCAGCAGGCCCAGCGCCATCGCGAAGCCGTACAGCGTCGCGGCAGGCGTTGGCGGGCAGCCCGGAATGTAGACGTCCACCGGCACGATTTTGTCGGTGCCGCCCCAGACGCAGTAAAGGTCGTGGAAGATACCGCCGCTGTTGCCGCAGGCCCCGTAGGAGATGCAGATTTTAGGGTCCGGCGCGGACTGCCAGGCGCGCAGCGCGGGCGAGCGCATGGCGCGGGTGACGGCCCCGGTAAACAGCAGAATGTCCGCATGACGCGGGGACGGCACCACCTTGATGCCGAAGCGCTCGGCGTCAAACAGCGGCGACAGCGTAGCGAAGATCTCAATCTCGCAGCCGTTGCAACCGCCGCAGTCCACGCGGTAGACGTAGGCCGAGCGTTTGATTTTTTTCAGCAGCGACGCCTTCATGCTGGCGATGGACTCCTCCACCGTCATCGGCACCGGAATGCCGTTAGCGTCTCGCGGGCCCAGTAGGTTTTCCATCAGCTGGCCTCTCTCATATGGCGGGTGATATCAATACGGTCGGACGGCAGCAGGCACTTCTGACGCTTGCACTCCGGGCAGGTTTCAAAGCTTTCGCGGTGGTGCTCCGCGCGGGCGTCACCGTTGTGCTGCAGCAGCGCGATGGCATAGTCGATCTCTTTTTGCACGGCGAACGGGCGCCTGCACACGCGGCAGCTGCACAGGTCAAAGCGCGACTGCTGGAGGAAGTCCTCCTTCTTCCACACCGCCAGCTCGTACTCCTGCGACAGGCGAATGGCGACCGTCGGGCAGACCTCCTCGCAGCGGCCGCAGAAGATGCAGCGCCCGAGGTTAAACTGCCAGGCCAGCTCGCCGGTTTTGAGATCCGTTTCGACCGTTAAGGCGTTCGACGGGCAGGCGTTGACGCAGGCCGCGCAGCCGATGCACTGCTGCGGGTTGTGCTCCGGCTTGCCGCGAAAGTTTTTATCCACCGGCATCGGCTCCAGCGGATAGCTGCTGGTCTGCGTGCCCGTTTTGATTACTTTTTTGATAAAGGTAAACATAGCGAGTCCTTATTTCAGCGGCGAGTTTTTACGCTCGATGCTGTAGCGCTCAAGCTCTTTGTACGGCACCACCTGGCTTTTCTTCTTGCGCACGTCGACCACGGTCATGCGGTCAGTGCAGGAGTAGCACGGGTCGAGGCTGCCGATGATCAGCGGCGCATCGGAAACCGTGTTGCCGCGCAGCATATAGCGCAGGGTTGGCCAGTTGGCGTAGGTGGCCGCGCGGCAGCGCCAGCGGTAGAGCTTCTGGTTGTCACCGGTCATGCTCCAGTGGATATCGTCCCCGCGCGGCGCTTCGGCAAAGCCGAGGGCAAAGCGGTTCGGAATGTAGGTAAAGCCCTCCACCATCAGCGGGCCGCCGGGAAGGTTATCGAGGCCGAAGTCGATCATGTTCAGGGCGGTGAACACCTCGTTGATGCGCACCTTGAGGCGCGAGATGACGTCGCAGCCCTGCTCGCTGTGCACGGTCATCGGCAGCAGGCCGTAGCCGACGAACGGGTGATCGGCACGCGTGTCGCGGGCGTGGCCGCTGGCGCGCACCATCGGGCCGACGTTGCTGAAGTCGCGGGCAATTTCCGGGTCAAGGCGGCCGATGCCGACGGTGCGCTGCTCGATGTTTGGCGTGCTGAGCAGCATGTCCACCAGCTCCTGCACGTCGCGGCGCATCTGCTGCGCCAGCTGGCGGGTCTGGATCATGTCGTCCTTCAGCAGGTCGCGGCGGATCCCGCCGATCAGGTTCAGGCCGTAGGTTTTACGCGCCCCGGTGAGGATCTCCGCCATCTTCATTGACGCCTCGCGCACGCGGAAGAACTGCATAAACCCGGAGTCAAAGCCGACGAAGTGGCAGGCCAGGCCGAGGTTCAGCAGGTGCGAGTGCAGGCGCTCCACCTCCAGCAGAATGGCGCGGATCATCTGCGCGCGCTCCGGCACCACGATCCCCATGCCGTTCTCCACCGAGGTGGTGTAGGCGGTGCTGTGGGCGAAGCCGCAGATGCCGCACACGCGGTCAGAGAGGAACGTCACTTCGTTGTAGCCCATGCGGGTTTCCGCCAGCTTTTCCATGCCGCGGTGGACGTAGAACAGGCGGTAGTCGGCGTCGATGATGTTCTCGCCGTCGACGAACAGGCGAAAGTGGCCCGGTTCGTCAGAGGTGACGTGCAGCGGGCCGATCGGCACCACGTTGTTCTTCTTGCTGCCCAGCTCGTTGATGAATTCGTAGGTTTCGCTGTCAGTGGTCGGCGCCGGGCGCTGGCGGTAGTCCATGCTGTCTTTGCGCAGCGGATAGAGTTCGTCCGGCCAGTCGTCCGGCAGCACCAGGCGGCGCTCGTCCGGCAGGCCGACCGGCACCAGGCCGTACATGTCGCGCACCTCGCGCTCGCCCCAGACGGCAGCAGGCACGCGCGGCGTGACGGACGGGTATTCCGGCTTAGCCGGGTCGACTTCGACGCGCACGGTGAGCCAGCACTTTTCGCCCTGCTCCATCGACATCACGTAGTACACCGCATAGTTGCCGCACAGCTGGCGCTCGTCGTTGCCGAACAGCACCGACAGCCAGCCGCCCTGCTGGTAGTACAGAAACTCGACCACTTCCGGCAGATAGTTCACCTTAATGGTGACGGTTACCTGGTCTTTGGTTTGCCAGGAGTCCTCCAGCACCACGCCGGGGAAAGCCTGATGCAACGCGGCGAGATACTGCTGACCTTTCTTTTCTTCAGACATAAATACTCTCTTTAATCACGCCACCAGCAAGGAGACGAACGCTAAAAATGCAAAACCAAAACCGGCCCAGGTGATGCGCGACGTTTCCACAAAACGCAGGCGCGCCATGCTGTTTTCAAACAGGGCAATCACCAGCACGCCGACCAGCAGCTTGAAGGCGGCAACCACGACGGCCAGCATCAGACCGCCCGCGGAGAAGTGCGTCATCTGCCCCCACGGGAAGAAGACGCCGACAAACATCTGCAGCACCACCAGCTGTTTGAGGCTGATGCCCCACTTCAGCACCGCGAAGCCGTAGCCGCTGTACTCGGTAAGCGGCCCTTCCTGCAGCTCCTGCTCGGCTTCCGCCAGATCGAACGGCAGTTTGCCCATCTCAATAAACGTGGCGAACGCGCAGGCGCACAGCGCCAGCACCAGCGGGATCGAGCGGGACACCGGCCAGTGGTAAACGGTGTGGGTGATAAAGCTGATGTGGGTGGAACCCGCGACCTGCGCGGCAACCCACAGCCCCAGCAGCAGAATCGGCTCGACCAGCACGCCGAGCATCGCCTCGCGGCTGGCACCGATGCCGGTAAACGGGCTCCCGGTGTCCAGGCCCGCAATCGCAAAGAAGAAGCGGGCGATGGCGAAGAGGTAAATCAGCGTGATCAGATCGCCAAGCACGGGCAGCGGCGACGCCACCGTCACCACCGGCAGCGCGGTGGCGATGGTCAGCATCACACCCACCATCACAAACGGCGTCAGGCGGAAGACCCAGCCTGCGGCATCCGGCGCGACGCTCTGACGGGAGAGCAGTTTAAAGAGATCGCGGTACTCCTGGAGCACCCCGGGCCCGCGACGGTTGTGCATCCGGGCGCGCGCCACGCGCGTGATGCCCGAAAGCAGCGGCGCAGCGGCGAACAGCACCAGCGCCTGAAGAATTGCCAGTAACAGACTCATGTCAGGCTCCTCGTGAAATCACAATGACCACCAGCACCGCCAGCTCGATGACCGCCAGACGGCGGAACAGCGCGGGCGCGGCGGCGCTCTGCCAGCCGGGTACCCAGCCCACCGGGTTCAGCCAGTGGCGCAGCTTCAGCACAGCGGCGAAGTTCTCCTTCACCGGCATGGCAAAACCGTGGGCGGTGATGACCATCGACTGTTCGTGTTCGTAGCCGCAGGCCCACGCCGCTCCGCGCGAGCGGGAGGCGAGCCGGTCGCGCTTGAAGAACAGCATCAGGACGAGCGGCAGCAGCGGTGCGCCAATCAGCAGCAGCGCGATCATGGGCTGAGAGACGGTGGTATTCGCCACGGTCAGCGGCAGCGGAATGGCGTTGCCCAGCAGCGGCAGCAGCCACGGCGCGGCGACGCCGCCCGCGATGCAGCACAGCGCCAGCGCGACCACGCTCACGCCCATCAACAACGGTGCGCAGCAGGCGTTTTCCGCTTCGCGGGTGCGCGGCGCGCCGAGGAAGGTCACGCCGTAGACTTTCGCCATACACATCACCGCCAGCGCCCCGGTTATCGCCAGACCGACCGCCAGCAGCGGGCCGAGCAGGCGTGCAATAAATGCGTCGCTCTGGCCGAGCGCGAAGAAGGACTGGTAGATCACCCACTCCCCGGCAAAGCCGTTCAGCGGCGGCAGCGCGGCCATTGCCATCAGACCCACCAGCATGGCGAGCGAAATGACGGGCATCTTTTTGCCAATCCCGCCCAGCTTTTCTATATCCCGATGGCCGGTGCGGAACCAGACGCTTCCCGCACCGAGGAACAGCGTGCTTTTAAACAGGCTGTGGTTGACGAGGTGATAAAGACCGCCGATAAACCCGGCGGCAATCAGCGCCGGCTGGTTGAGCGCCAGCCCGGTCACGCCCGCGCCAATGCCGAGCAGGATGATGCCGATGTTTTCCAGCGTGTGGTATGCCAGCAGGCGCTGGATATTGTGCTCCATCAGCGCGTACAGACCGCCGACGAACGCGGTAATCATTCCGGCGACCAGCAGCACGACGCCCCACCACAGAGGCGGTTGTCCGCCGGTCAGCGTAATCACCAGAATCCCGAACAGACCCACTTTCATCACCACCACAGAAAACAGCGCGGCGGCGGGCGCGGAGGCATTCGCATGCGCCTGTGGCACCCAGCCGTGCAGCGGGATGATGCCAGCGAGCAGGCCAAAGCCGAGCGTGCCCAGCAGCCAGACGTCGTTCCCCAGCGGATGCCCGTTGAGCGCAGCGAAGTCCAGCGTGCCGAAGCGTTGCCACACCAGCCAGCAGGCCAGCGCCAGCAGCAGCGTTCCGAGGCGACCCAGCGCAAACCACAGCTTGCCGGAGGCGCTGCAGCCCGTCAGGAACACGCCGCACAGCGCCATGATTTCCGCCATCACCACCAGCGCGCCGAGGTTGCTGGCGATAACGGTGCAGACCGCCGTTGCCATCAGCAGGTTAACCAGCAGGCCGTTAGCCCTGGCGTGCGGATGGCGGTGCCAGTCGATATTGAACAGGCTGATAAACAGCCCGCACAGGCCAAACGTCACCAGCCAGATGGCGTTCAGGGGCGCGATCTCCACGTTGTGGCGAATCAGCGGCATCACGGTCTCAGCGGACTGGCCGCCGAGCAGGACAACGCCGCCTGCTGCCAGCGTCATCAGGCTAGCAACCGCCCCGCCGAGCCCGGCGATCGCGCCGCTCAGGGTTTTATGGAATGAGAAGATCAGCGCCAGAACAGCGGCGCCAGCAAAACAGGCTACCGCGCTGGTAATCATCATCGCCGCGTTCATTTCGCCCCCTCGTTAAGCGCCTGTAGCAGAGAAAGATCGCCAAAATCACTGTTGATGGTCAGCTCGCGTTTACGCTTGCTGGTACGGGCGATGTCGCGAATGTTAACCAGAATCAACGCCTTAGTCGGGCAGGTGCGCACGCAGGCCGGACCCTGCTCATCGAAGCTGCACAGGTCGCATTTCACCGCAACGGCACGGATGCCGGGCACCCAGTCCAGCAGCGTACTTACGCGTGCCGGAGCCGGTGGCGCGGGCGGGGCTTTTGGCGAGTTGGCGTTCGCCGGAATATGCAGCGGACGGCTGCCGGAAAATTCAATCGCGCCGAACGGGCAGGCAATGCCGCACAGCTTGCAGCTTACGCACAGGCTTTCGTTCAGCTGGACAGCGCCATCAACGCGGGTGATGGCATTCACAGGGCAGACACCCGCGCAGGGGGCATCTTCACAGTGATGGCAGAGCTGCGGGGCAGACTCTTTTTCATTACGCATGACGTGCAGGCGCGGCATGGACTGCAGCCCATGCAGGCGATGCGTTTCCGAGCACGCCGCCTCACAGGTTCGACAGCCAATACAGACCGTCGAGTCAGCAATTACAAAACGGTTCACCGGGTTATCCTCTGGTGATAGTCATTTTTGACGAAAAACTGTCTTGTCGACACTTCTCGACACGCAGGAGTCAGGCCACGTTCGCTGAGGTATTTCCATCCATCAGCTGCTTCAGGTTGACCGGGAGATCGTGTTCAACGGCGGCGTACAGGCCGTTATAGACCGGCGCGATTTTTTCCAGATAGTGCTCCAGCACCTGCTGGCGATCGCGGTTGCTGACGTGGCCGTCCACCATGCCGTCGGCCATCAGCTGCGCCTTCGCAATACACTGTTTTTCGCCGTCTTTTGTCTCGAGGTGGTACTCAATGGTGTGGCTGTTGAAGTTATCCGCCAGGGTGACGTTGATGATGAAATGGCCGAACAGGACGAAGCGCATGTCGCCCTGCGCCGCGCAGCTCATCGCGTGGTGAAGACGCGCTTTCGAGAGGGTTATGCCCTGAATCAGAGAGTTGCAGTAGAGGTGCCACTGGTCCTGCAGCTGCTGATGACGCTGCGCGATGTAATCCGCTTTTTCGCTGATTTCCCAAATAGTCATAGAAGGTATCCGTTTAATGGAGATAGCGGCTGTTAAGCAGATTCCATGCCAGTTTTTATCTTACTGATTTTAAATAGATTTAATTACAAAACCGCTGTCAACGCCCCGGTGTCGACGTGTCATTTCGACAGCGTTGACATCGTCACGTCTTAACAAAAATCAAGCTGGCACCGTTATTGCATTCAATGGCGCAATTCATTGAGGAGGCGTCATGCACGAAATCACCCTCTGCCAGCGGGCTCTGGAACTTATCGAACAGCAGGCAGTGCAAAACCACGCGAAGCGCGTCACCGGCGTCTGGCTGAAAGTCGGGGCGTTTTCCTGCGTTGAGCCCAGCGCCCTGAATTTCTGTTTTGAGCTGGTGTGTCGCGGCACGCTGGCGGAAGGCTGCGAGCTCCATATCGAAGAGCAGCAGGCGGAGTGCTGGTGCGAGCAGTGCCAGCAGTACGTCACCCTGCTGTCATCAAAGGTTCAGCGCTGTCCGCAGTGTCTGAGCACCGGTCTTCGCATCGTGGCGGACGACGGCATGCAGATCCAACGCCTCGAAATCGAGAAGGAGTAAAGTATGTGTAGCACCTGCGGTTGCGCCGAAGGCAACCTGTATATAGAAGGGGATGAACACCGTCCCCATTCCGCGTTTCGCTCCGCGCCCTTTTCGCCTGCTCCGCGGCCTGCTGCGGCGCTGACCGGTATCACCTTCGCCCCGCAACGCTCCGCTGCGGGCGATCTACACTACGGCCACGGCGAAGCGGGTACCCACGCGCCGGGCATCAGCCAGCGCCAGATGCTGGAGGTGGAAATCAACGTGCTGGACAAAAATAACCAGATCGCCGCCCGCAACCGCGCGCGCTTTGCGGCCCGCAAACAGCTGGTGCTGAACCTGGTCTCCAGCCCCGGCTCCGGCAAAACCACGCTGTTAACGGAAACGCTCAAACGCCTGAACGGGCGCGTCTCCTGCGCGGTGATTGAAGGCGACCAGCAAACCGTTAACGACGCGGCGCGCATTCGCGAAACCGGCACCCCGGCGGTTCAGGTCAATACTGGCAAAGGCTGCCACCTGGATGCGCAGATGATTGCCGATGCCGCCCCGCGTCTTCCGCTGGCGGATAACGGCATTCTGTTTATTGAAAACGTCGGCAACCTGGTCTGCCCGGCGAGCTTCGATCTGGGCGAACGCCACAAGGTGGCGGTGCTTTCGGTGACCGAAGGCGAAGACAAACCGCTGAAGTACCCGCATATGTTTGCCGCCGCGTCTATCATGCTGCTGAACAAAGTTGACCTGCTTCCGTACCTGAACTTCGACGTGGATAAGTGCCTGTCCTGCGCCCGGGAAGTGAACCCGGAGATTGAGATCCTGCTGGTCTCCGCCACGCGCGGCGACGGCATGGAAGCCTGGCTGAACTGGCTGGAGAGTGAACGATGTGCATAGGTGTACCGGGACAAATCCATTCCATTGACGGGAACCAGGCCAAAGTGGAGGTCTGCGGCATCCTGCGCGACGTGGACCTGACGCTGGTGGGCAGCAGCGATGAAACGGGCGCATCGCGTCTCGGCCAGTGGGTGCTCGTCCACGTAGGGTTTGCCATGAGCGTGATTAACGAAGCGGAAGCCCGCGACACGCTGGATGCATTGCAAAACATGTTCGACGTGGAGCCTGACGTGGGCGCGCTGCTGTACGGCGAGGAGCGTTAGCCATGCGTTACGTTGATGAATACCGCGCGCCGGAGCAGGTGCTGCAGCTTATCGGGCACCTGAAAACGCGCGCGGCGCTGCTGGAATACACGGCGGAAAACCCGTTGCGGATCATGGAGGTGTGCGGCGGACATACGCACGCCATCTTCAAATTTGGCCTCGACCAGCTGCTGCCGGAGAACATCGAGTTTATCCACGGCCCCGGCTGCCCGGTGTGCGTGCTGCCGATGGGGCGCATCGACAGCTGCATCGAAATTGCCAGCCAGCCCGACGTCATTTTCTGCACCTTTGGCGACGCGATGCGCGTGCCGGGGAAAAACGGCTCGCTGCTGCAGGCGAAAGCGCGCGGGGCCGACATCCGGATCGTCTATTCGCCGATGGATGCCCTGACGCTGGCGGAGGACAACCCCGCGCGCAGGGTGGTGTTTTTTGGCCTGGGATTTGAAACCACCATGCCCGCCACCGCCATCACGCTGCAGCAGGCGAAAGCGCGCTGCGTCGAGAATTTTTTCTTCTTCTGCCAGCACATTACGCTCATCCCCACCCTGCGCAGCCTGCTGGAAGAGCCGGGAAACGGCATTGACGCCTTTCTGGCACCGGGGCATGTCAGCATGGTGATTGGCACAGACGCCTACGGTTTTATCGCTGAACAGTACAATCGTCCGTTAGTGGTCGCTGGTTTCGAACCACTTGATCTACTGCAAGGTGTGACCATGCTGGTTGAGCAGAAAATAGCGGCCCTGAGCGCGGTGGAAAACCAGTACCGCCGCGTGGTGCCGGATGAGGGAAATGAACGGGCGCAGCAGGCGATCGCCGACGTGTTCAGCGTTGAGGGCGACAGCGAGTGGCGTGGTCTGGGGCTGATTGCCGAATCCGGCGTGCGCCTGACGTCAGCCTATCGCGCGTTCGACGCCGAAGCGCATTTTCGCCCGCAGCCGCAGCAGGTTTGCGACGATCCCCGGGCACGCTGTGGCGAGGTGCTCACCGGCAAATGCAAACCGCATCAGTGTCCGTTATTTGGCAATACCTGTAACCCGCAAACGGCGTTTGGCGCGCTGATGGTCTCCTCCGAAGGGGCGTGTGCCGCATGGTATCAGTATCGCAACCAGGAGAGTGAAGCATGAATACGGTTGAAATGGCGCACGGCAGCGGCGGACAGGCGATGCAGCAGCTGATTAACCGGCTGTTTATGGAAGCCTTCAACAACCCCTGGCTCGCCGAACAGGAAGACCAGGCGCGCATTGACCTCGCCACCCTCACCGCGCAGGGCGACAGGCTGGCCTTCTCCACCGACAGCTACGTGATTGACCCGCTGTTCTTCCCCGGCGGCGATATCGGTAAGCTCGCCGTCTGCGGCACGGCCAACGACGTGGCGGTCAGCGGTGCCGTTCCGCGCTACCTCTCCTGCGGGTTTATCCTCGAAGAGGGATTACCGATGGAGACGCTCACGACAGTGGTCAACAGCATGGCGCAGACCGCACGCGAGGCCGGGATAGCTATCGTCACCGGCGATACAAAAGTGGTGCAGCGCGGCGCGGCCGACAAGCTATTTATCAACACCGCCGGCATGGGCGCGATCCCCGCCGATATTCACTGGGCGGCGCAGCGGCTTAGCGTGGGCGACGTGCTGATCGTGACCGGAACGCTGGGCTGCCACGGGGCGACCATCCTTAACCTGCGCGAAGGTCTGGGGCTGGACGGGGAACTGCGCAGTGACTGCGCGGTGCTCACCCCGCTGATCCAGACGCTGCGGGGTATTCCCGGCGTGAAAGCCCTGCGGGACGCCACGCGAGGCGGCGTGAATGCCGTGGCGCACGAATTTGCGGCAAGCTGCGGGTACGGGATTGAACTCACCGAGCGCAGCCTGCCCGTTAAGCCTGCCGTTCGCGGGCTTTGTGAACTGCTGGGCCTTGACCCGCTCAACTTTGCCAACGAAGGCAAACTGGTGATTGGCGTTGAACGCTCGGCCGCGGAAGCCGTTCTTGAACAGCTGCGGGCTCATCCATCAGGAAAAGAGGCGGCGATGATTGGTGAAGTGGTTGAGCGCAAAGGGGTGCGCCTGACCGGACTTTATGGCGTGAAGCGGACGCTTGACCTGCCGCACGCGGAACCCTTACCCCGTATTTGCTAGAACCGCGCCAAAAGCGGTCAGCACTGAATGTCTCTTTTTTTGCCAGTTTCTATTGGAAAGCATTATGCCGTATACACCGATGAGCGATCTTGGACAGCAGGGCCTGTTTGACATCACGCGCACACTTTTACAGCAGCCCGATCTCGGTGCGCTGAGCGATGCCCTGACGCGGCTGGTCAGGCAATCGGCGCTGGCGGACAGCGCCGCGATTGTGCTCTGGCATAGCGGAACGCAGCGCGCGAGCTACTACTCGACGCGTGATAATGGCAAAACGTTTGAATACGAAGACGAAACGTATCTGGCGCATGGCCCGGTGCGCCGCATACTCTCCCGGCCTGAAGTGCTGCACTGCAACTTTGCGGAGTTCCGCCAGGCGTGGCCGAAGCTGGCGGAGAGCGACCTCTATCAGCCTTTCGGGCATTACTGCATGCTGCCGCTGGCGGCTGAGGGCCAGATTTTTGGCGGCTGCGAGTTTATCCGCACGACCGACCAGCCCTGGAGCGAGGCGGAATACGAGCGCCTGCACACCTTTACCCAGATTGTGGCCGTCGTCGCGGAGCAGATCCAAAGCCGCGTCACCAATAACGTCGATTACGACCTGCTGAGCCGCGAGCGCGACAACTTCCGTATTCTGGTCGCCATCACCAACGCCGTGCTCTCCCGCCTGGACATGGACGAGCTGGTCAGCGAAGTTTCGAAAGAGATCCACCACTATTTCAAAATAGACGCCATCAGCATTGCGCTGCGCGGCCATCGCAAGGGCAAGCTGAACATCTACTCCACGCACTATCTCGATGAAGCCAACCCGGCGCACGAGCAGAGCGAAGTGGACGAAGCGGGCACCCTTTCCGAGCGGGTCTTCAAAAGCAAAGAGATCCTCCTGCTCAACCTGAACGAGCAGGACCCGGTCGCGCCGTACGAGCGGATGCTGTTTAACACCTGGGGCAATAAAATTCAGACCCTGTGCCTGCTGCCGCTGATGTCCGGCAACACCATGCTGGGCGTGCTAAAGCTGGCGCAGTGCGAGGAAGGCGTGTTTACCACCGCCAACCTGAAGCTGCTGCGCCAGATTGCCGAGCGTATTTCCATCGCGCTCGATAACGCCCTCGCCTATCAGGAAATTCATCGCCTGAAAGAGCGGCTGGTGGATGAGAACCTGGCCCTGACCGAACAGCTCAACAACGTGGACAGCGAGTTTGGTGAAATCATCGGGCGCAGCGACGCCATGTACAGCGTGCTTAAGCAGGTTGAGATGGTGGCGCAGAGCGACAGCACGGTGCTGATTCTGGGCGAAACCGGCACGGGCAAAGAGCTGATAGCCCGCGCCATTCACAACCTGAGCAACCGCAACAGCCGACGGATGGTGAAGATGAACTGCGCCGCGATGCCTGCTGGACTGCTGGAAAGCGATCTGTTCGGCCACGAGCGAGGCGCATTCACCGGAGCCAGCAGCCAGCGGCTGGGCCGTTTTGAGCTGGCGGACAAAAGCTCGCTATTCCTCGACGAAGTGGGCGATATGCCGCTGGAGCTACAGCCGAAACTGCTGCGCGTCCTGCAGGAGCAGGAGTTTGAGCGCCTTGGCAGCAACAAGCTTATCCAGACCGACGTGCGGCTGATTGCGGCCACCAACCGGGACCTGAAAAAAATGGTCGCCGACCGCGAGTTCCGCAGCGACCTTTACTATCGTCTGAACGTCTTTCCGATCTTCCTGCCGCCGCTGCGCGAGCGCCCGGAAGATATCCCCCTGCTGGTTAAAGCCTTTACCGCGAAGATCGCGCGCCGGATGGGGCGCAACATCGACAGTATTCCTGCCGAGACGTTGCGTACCCTTTCATCGATGGAATGGCCCGGCAACGTGCGCGAGCTGGAAAACGTCATCGAACGCGCGGTGCTGCTGACGCGCGGAAACGTGCTGCAACTCTCCCTGCCTGAAGTTACGCTTCCTGACGTAACCGCGCCCGCCGCCGAGACAGCGAAAGAGGGAGAAGATGAATATCAGCTCATTATGCGCGTGCTGAAAGAGACCAACGGCGTGGTCGCCGGGCCAAAAGGTGCCGCCCAGCGTCTGGGGTTAAAACGCACCACCCTGCTGTCACGCATGAAGCGTCTCGGGATTGATAAAGAGAGCCTGGTTTAATCTGTTTCGCCTGGCGGTAGTTCTCTGATACCGCCTTTGGTGAGGGCCTCTTTTTTCGGACGATACTTTTCCGGCAGTTCCGGTACGGGACGACGGTCATCCATCAGATGGCGGACGGTCAGGATGGGATGACGCCATAACATACGCGGGCCTGCCCAGCGCATAACCTGCTTCATCTCTTCACGTCTGGCAGGCTGGTAGCAGTGTACGGGGCACTGCTTGCAGGCAGGCTTTTCCTCACCGAAAACGCATTTATCCAGGCGCTTATCGGCATACGCATTGAGCGCCTGATAGTGCCCTTCCTCCTGAGATGCCTGCGGGCAATGCTTTTCATACAGCGCGATCATTTTCGCGATGGTCTCTTTTTCTCGTGAGATGCGTTTACCGGACATAGCGGATTACCGAACTATAAAGTGCATCAATAATACACCTTTTAACACTGGATTTCAGCGGTTGCATTTCGTTTCCTGAAGCCTGATTCCAGTTTTAGCCCTGCACCGGCTAGCAATCACTGGTATTTTATACAGGCATCAGAAATGACCTTTGTCCGTGTTGTCTGGAGACCCTATGCAAGAGCTCGCGATCGGCAAACCCTATCGCCATTTAAAAGTGGGATATTTTAGAAAGCGCCATGAAGACCGCAATACCAAGATACCGAAGCGCTACAGCGTGCATGCGGCGCTGAGCTTAAAAGGTGACTGGCTTGAAAAAGCGGGATTTACAACCCATTCCCGAGTCAGGGTGGGCGTGGAGCATGGAAAAATTGTCATCGAATTAATGTCGGAAGATGCCTCGTAAAGCCACGACATTTTTCTGCGCCGGACCTTTTTTTCATGCGACAATAGAAGGAACAAACGGCCATTGAGCCCATCAAAACGGTTTATTTTCAAAGAAATGGACATCATAACTCCATGAGCACAATCGACAATTTCGACGCACATACGCCGATGATGCAGCAGTATCTGAAGCTGAAAGCACAGCATCCGGAAATCCTGCTGTTTTACCGTATGGGCGATTTTTACGAGCTGTTTTATGACGATGCTAAGCGTGCATCGCAGCTGCTCGACATCTCGCTAACCAAACGTGGCGCATCGGCAGGCGAGCCCATTCCTATGGCAGGTATCCCGCACCACGCGGTAGAAAACTACCTGGCGAAGCTGGTGAATCAGGGCGAGTCCGTTGCCATCTGCGAACAGATCGGCGATCCGGCGACCTCAAAAGGCCCGGTGGAACGCAAAGTCGTGCGCATCGTCACGCCTGGCACCATCAGTGATGAAGCCCTGTTACAGGAGCGCCAGGATAACCTGCTGGCAGCGCTGTGGCAGGACGGTAAAGGGTTTGGCTACGCGACGCTGGATATCAGCTCCGGACGTTTTCGTCTGAGTGAACCGGCTGACCGTGAAACGATGGCTGCCGAACTGCAGCGCACCAACCCTGCAGAATTGCTCTATGCCGAAGATTTCGCTGAAATGGCGCTGATTGAAGGTCGTCGCGGGTTGCGCCGTCGTCCGCTGTGGGAATTCGAAATTGATACCGCGCGCCAGCAGCTGAATCTGCAGTTTGGCACCCGCGATCTGATTGGCTTTGGCGTTGAAAACGCACCGCGCGGGCTATGTGCGGCAGGTTGCCTCCTGCAGTACGTGAAAGATACCCAGCGCACCGCCCTGCCGCATATCCGCTCTATCACCATGGAGCGCCAGCAGGACAGCATCATCATGGATGCCGCCACGCGCCGTAACCTGGAGATCACGCAGAACCTGGCGGGTGGCGTAGAAAATACGCTCGCGTCGGTCCTCGACAGTACGGTTACGCCAATGGGCAGCCGCATGCTGAAACGCTGGCTGCATATGCCGATCCGCAATACCGAGACGCTGGTTTGCCGTCAGCAGACGATTGCCGCGCTGCAGGATCGCTATACCGAGCTGCAGCCGGTCCTGCGCCAGGTGGGCGATCTGGAGCGTATCCTTGCGCGTCTGGCACTTCGAACAGCGCGACCACGCGACCTCGCGCGGATGCGTCATGCTTTCCAGCAGCTGCCGGAACTGCGCGCGCAGCTGAGTGACGTTGACAGCGCGCCGGTACAGAAACTCCGCGAAACCATGGGCGAATTTACCGAGCTTCGCGAACTGCTGGAGCGCGCCATTATCGATGCGCCTCCGGTTCTGGTGCGTGACGGCGGCGTGATTGCCCCGGGCTACAACGAGGAGCTGGACGAATGGCGCGCGCTGGCCGATGGTGCGACGGACTACCTCGATAAGCTGGAAATCCGCGAGCGCGAGCGTCTTGGGCTCGACACCCTGAAAGTGGGGTATAACGCGGTACACGGTTACTACATTCAGATTAGCCGCGGGCAGAGCCACCTGGCGCCGATTCACTACGTGCGTCGCCAGACGTTGAAAAACGCCGAACGCTACATCATTCCTGAACTGAAAGAGTACGAAGACAAAGTCCTCACCTCGAAAGGCAAGGCGCTGGCGCTGGAAAAACAGCTTTATGACGAGCTGTTCGACATGCTGATGCCGCACCTGGGCGACCTGCAGCAGAGCGCCAGCGCGCTGGCGGAGCTGGACGTGCTGGTCAATCTGGCAGAACGCGCTGAAACGCTGAACTACACCTGCCCAACCTTTACCGATAAGCCTGGCATTCGCATCACTGAAGGCCGTCACCCGGTGGTAGAGCAGGTGCTCAACGAACCGTTCATCGCCAACCCGCTGAGCCTGTCACCGCAGAGAAGAATGTTGATCATTACCGGTCCGAACATGGGCGGTAAGAGTACCTATATGCGTCAGACGGCGCTTATTGCGCTGCTCGCGTATATTGGCAGCTACGTCCCGGCGCAAAACGTGGAGATTGGCCCCATCGACCGCATCTTTACCCGCGTCGGGGCTGCGGACGATCTGGCGAGCGGACGCTCAACCTTCATGGTCGAGATGACCGAAACTGCAAACATTCTGCACAACGCGACGGAACACAGCCTGGTGCTGATGGACGAAGTCGGACGCGGAACGTCAACCTATGATGGTCTGTCCCTGGCATGGGCCTGTGCGGAAAGCCTTGCGAATAAAATCAAGGCCATGACGCTTTTTGCCACCCATTATTTCGAACTGACGCAGCTGCCGGAGAAAATGGAAGGGGTTGCGAACGTTCATCTGGATGCGCTGGAGCACGGCGATACCATTGCCTTCATGCACACGGTGCAGGATGGCGCGGCGAGCAAGAGCTATGGCCTGGCCGTCGCGGCGCTGGCAGGCGTACCGAAAGAGGTGATCAAGCGCGCGCGTCAGAAACTGCGTGAACTGGAAAGCCTGTCACCGAATGCGGCGGCGACGCAGATTGATGGCACCCAGATGTCGCTGCTGGTGCCTGCGGAAGAGACGTCGCCTGCGGTGGAAGCGCTGGAGAACCTCGACCCGGATTCACTGACGCCGCGTCAGGCGCTGGAGTGGATTTACAGGTTGAAGAGTCTGGTTTAGTTTTCTGCGGTCTGTTTTGTCGGGTGGCGGCTTCGTCTTACCCGACCTACAAAACCGTAGGCCCGGTAAGCGCAGCGCCTCCGGGCAAAAGACCACACAATATTATCGCCCGGTAAGCGTAGCGCCATCGGGCTTTTTTTTACAGCAGCGGCGGGATTGTCGGCACCTGCGGCGCCTCATCAATATCCTTCTGCGTCATGCGGAACGCTTCCGGATAGTGCTCGCGGCTGGTGCGGCGCAGCGGTTCGGTATCGCGCCAGGTATACAAACAATGCTGGCACTGATAAACGGTCCAGACCCCTTTTACCGGCGACGTCGCCATCACTTCAATATGCTCATCGGCACAACGTGGACAAATCATTTTTTCCTCCTTATTGACGTGCTGCCAGCATCGCGGTCAGTTTTTCAGCCCAGGCTTTGGTTTCAGGCAGATCCTGTACCGGCTGGCTGTAGTGGCCCCGGGTGTCCGGCGCGACAGGCGTGGTGGCATCGATAATCAGTTTGTCGGTAATGCCCGCCGGGCTGGAACCGGGATCGAGTTCAAGGACCGACATGTTCGGCAGTTGTACCAGATCGCCTGCCGGGTTCACTTTCGACGACAGCGCCCACATCACCTGCGGAAGGTTAAACGGATCGACATCCTCATCCACCATGATCACCATCTTCACGTAGCCCAGACCGTGCGGCGTGGTCATGGCGCGTAAACCGACCGCGCGGGCAAAACCGCCGTAGCGTTTTTTGGTGGAGATAATCGCCAGCAGACCGTGGGTATACATCGCATTCACCGCCTGCACTTCCGGGAATTCCGCTTTAAGCTGCTGGTAGAGCGGGACGCAGGTAGCCGGTCCCATCAGGTAGTCAATCTCGGTCCAGGGCATGCCGAGATAAAGGGATTCGAAAATAGGTTTGGTGCGGTAAGAAACTTTGTCGATACGCACAACCGTCATGTTACGACCACCGGAGTAGTGCCCGGTAAACTCGCCGAACGGCCCCTCGATTTCACGCTTGCGGCCTTCAATCACCCCTTCCAGGATCACTTCAGAACCCCACGGCACGTCGAAGCCGGTCAGCGGCGCGGTGGCAATCGGGTACGGGCTTTCACGCAGCGCGCCGGCCATTTCATACTCTGACTGATCGTATTTCAGCGGCGTCGCGCCCATCAGCGTAATGATTGGATCGTTGCCGAGGGTAATAGCAATCGGCAGATCTTCGCCGCGCTCCTCCGCTTTGTGCAGATGCAGAGCGATATCGTGCATCGGTACCGGCTGGAGGCCGAGCTTGCGCTTGCCCTTCACTTCCATACGGTAGATCCCGACGTTCTGCTTGCCGAAGTGGTCCGGGTCGAGCGGATCGCGCGAGACAACGCACGCTTTATCGAGATAAAAACCGCCGTCACCGTCGTTCAGGCGAAACAGCGGCAGGATATCGAACAGGTTAATGTCTTCACCGTCCACCGTATTCTGCGCCCAGGCCGGGTTGGCGCGGCGCTCCGGCGTGACGGGAAATTTATCCCAGCGGCGGATGAACTCGTCGATCTGCTTTTTCACCGGGGTGTTCGCAGGCAGCCCCATCGAAATGGCGTGGTTCTGCCAGGAGCCGATGGTGTTCATCACCACGCGGGCATCGGTAAAGCCACGAATGTTGTCGAACCACAGCGCGGGCGCGCCGTCGCCAATTCGGCCGGTCGCGTTGGCTGCCGCCGCCAGATCGGGCTCGGCGTTAACCTCTTCCTCAATTTTCAGCAGTTGCCCTTGCTCATCGAGCGCCTGCAGGAAGCTTCTCAAATCATCAAATGCCATCTTTATTCTCCTGTGCAAAATGTTTCGCCTCCCGCAGCCCGTTCCAGCGGCGCGCCTTTTTATGCTCCAGACCGAACTGGTCGAGCACGCGGGTCACGATGTGCTGGGTAATGTCATCGGCGGTTTGCGGGTGGTTGTAATACGCAGGCATGGGCGGCACCATCGCCACGCCCATGCGGGAAAGAGCAAGCATGTTCTCAAGATGAATCGTGCTGAGCGGCGTTTCACGAGGAACCAATACCAGCTTGCGCCCCTCTTTCAGCACCACGTCCGCCGCACGTCCCACCAGCCCTTCGGCGTAGCCCGCGCGGATACCCGCCAGCGTTTTCATGCTGCAGGGAATGACGATCATGCCGTCGGTGCGAAACGAGCCGGAGGAGATGGTGGCGGCCTGGTCAGCCGGACTGTGGACAACGTCAGCCAAAGCAGCAACGTCCTGCGCGGTGTAAGGCGTTTCCAGCTCGATGGTGGTTTTTGCCCACTTAGACATCACCAGATGCGTCTCCACCTCCGGCATTTCCCGCAGCGCCTGCAGCAGCGCCACGCCCAGCGGTGCGCCCGTTGCCCCCGTCATTCCTACTATCAATCTCATTCATCACCTCAACATTTTGTTCGTACACGAACATTATAAATAAGCTACTCCAGGATCGTTTTCCTGACAAGATCGTTCGCATACGATCACACGAATGGCTAAAAGATGCCGCGTTAAAATTGAGAGCAATAGCGGCTATCATAGGGGAGAGATTTTTTCCGTCGGAGTGTTCATGGAACTAAGACAAGAGGCGTTCCACCTGTTACGTCAGCTTTTTCAACAGCATACCGCGCAGTGGCAACATGCCTTACCGGAACTGACCAAGCCACAGTATGCGGTGATGCGCTCTATTGCCGAGCATCCGGGTATTGAACAGGTGGCGTTGACCGAAGTGGCGGTCAGCACGAAAGCGACCCTGGCGGAGATGCTCAGCCGCATGGAGGCGCGCGGTCTGGTCAAACGCGAGCACGATCCGGCTGATAAGCGCCGCCGGTTTGTCTTCCTGACGCCAGAAGGTGAAGCCCTGCTTGCTGGCTGTAAACCGGTTGGCAACGAGGTGGATGAGGCGTTTTTAGGACGTCTTAACAAGGCCGAGCGGGAGCAGTTCTCCGCGCTCATCAAAAAGATGATGCACGATTAATTCACGCTGGCGCGCATAAAATCGATAAAGGTGCGCACTTTCGCCGACACATGCCGGGCATCGGGATAAACCGCATAGATGCCCTGCTGCGCAAAGGTATATTCCGGTAAAACCGGGACCAGTTTTCCCGCATCAAGCGCATCGCGCGCCAGCCATTCCGGCAGTAACGCCACACCTCCGCCAGCAAGTGCAAAGGCCATAAGGGCCTGAGCGCTGTCGGCAAACAGGCGCGGCGCTTTTTTTATCTCCAGCGTTTCAGGCGCACCGCTGGCATCCTTCACCTGCCAGCGCAGCGGCGAGGCCAGGCGCTCGTGAATAATCCAGTCGGCGTTGGCAAGGTGCGCAAGCGTTTCGATCGGATGGTTAACGAGCCACCCGGGCGCCGCGACGGGGAGAATGGAGAAGTGCGCAATCAGCGCGGCGTGGTTGCGCGAATCGGCAAGCGTTCCCAGACGGATGGCTACGTCAAAGCGCTCCGATATAAGGTCAGCGTGCAGGGACGACGAAACGTGCCGCACGCGAAGATCTGGGTGCTGCTGGCTAAACCTGGCCAGCAGCGGCACCACCACCTGTGAGCCATACTCGGGCGTAGTCGTGATCCGCAGTTCGCCATTGAGCCCCGCATGATTCGCGCGGACATCATCCTGCAGCCGTTCCGCATCCTTCAGAAGCGCCATGCTGCGCTGATGAAATAGCGCGCCCGCCTCGGTTAACGTCAGGCGGCGGGTGGAGCGCAGCAGCAGCGTAACGCCCAGCTCATCTTCTAGCTGGCGAATATTGAAGCTGACCACGGCTTTTGTCAGCCCCATTGCCTCGGCTGCGGCAGTGAAACTGCCGGTGTCGGCCACCGCGACAAACATCTGAGACCGCTGTAGGTTAATCATCATCACGCCTTTTACTGTCAAAATATTTTTGACAGTATATCGCGCTTTGTCAGGTTTATCCGTGCTTCCCGGATCGATACGATACGCCACCTCACCGGAGGATCCACCATGACGTATCGCAGCAAAGTCGCCGTTGTTTATCTGCTGGGCTTTTTTCTTGATTTGATCAATATGTTTATTGCCAGCGTCGCCTTCCCGGCAATGGCTCACGCCTTTAACACCACTCCTTCAGCCCTTGCCTGGGTCAGTAACGGGTACATTGCCGGCCTGACGCTGGTGATCCCGTTCAGCAGCGTGCTCACGCGCCGCATCGGGCCAAAGCGCGTCATCCTGCTCTCGCTTTTTCTGTTCAGCGCAGCCTCCGCAGCGGCGGGCCTGTCTGCAACGCTTGAAAGTCTGATCGCCTGGCGAGTACTCCAGGGCGTGGGTGGAGGTTTACTGATCCCCGTTGGACAGGCGCTGACCTGGCAACAGTTTAAGCCTCACGAGCGTGCCCGACTCTCCTCGGCGGTGATGCTGGTGGCATTGCTTGCCCCGGCCTGCTCCCCTGCTATCGGAGGCCTGCTGGTGCAGACGCTAAGCTGGCGATGGATATTTTTCGCCACGCTACCGGTCGCTGTCGTGACCTTTGTTTTGGCCTGCCTGTGGCTTAAACACGAAATGCCCGCGATGAAAGCGGCCAGACTGCTAAACCTGCCGTTACTCGCGGACCCGCTTTTGCGTTTTTCCATGCTTGTCTATATCTGCGTACCCGGCATGTTTATTGGGGTGAACGTCACGGGCATGTTTTATCTTCAGCACGTGGCGAACATGAGCCCAGCCGCAACGGGGATGCTCATGCTGCCGTGGTCCGTGGCATCGTTTATCGCCATCACGGCAACGGGACGCTATTTTAACCGTATCGGCCCCCGACCGCTGATCGTCATCGGCTGCCTGCTGCAGGCGACGGGTATCCTGCTTTTGATTAACGTCAGTTCGGCTACGCTGCTGCCTGCCGTTGCGTTTACCTTAATGGGCGCTGGGGGAAGCCTGTGCAGCAGTACGGCTCAGAGCAGCGCTTTTCTGACGACGCGCCGGGAAGAGATTCCGGATGCCAGCGCGCTGTGGAATCTTAATCGTCAGCTGAGCTTTTTTGCCGGAGCCCTGCTGCTGGCGCAGGCACTGAGCCTGGCGCAGGCCTGGCTGCCACCGCTCGCCGCCTGGCACGGGATGTTTATTTTTGCCGCAGGCATGACCCTGCTGCCTGTACCGTACATTTTTCGTCTTAACAATACGCAGGTGCTCACCCAGCTGCGACAGGAGAATTCATGACGCCTTTCGAACACGACATTATCGACCTCCACATTGCGCTTGAAGACTGGTTAGGCAAAGGTGAAGGTGATTCCGACGCCCTGCTCGCCCGCTTCAGCCCGGATTTTATGATGATCCCACCGGGCGGCGTTCAGATCGACTATATCGGTCTTGCCAGTTTTCTGGAAAATCAGCGCGGAAGCCGTCCAGGACTGAAAATCGTCATTGACGAATTATCCACGATCCAGCGCTGGGATCGTGGCGCGGTGCTTCACTACCGCGAGACGCAAACCCGGCCAGATCTGCCCGTTAACGTGCGCTGGTCAACCGCGGTGCTCAATCAGGAAGGCGACAAAATAACGTGGCGTCTGCTGCACGAGACGGCGGCACAGCCGTAACACAAAAGAAAAAGGCCCGTCTCACGACGGGCCATTTTTTGACGAAAGGTTGCTTATTCGCGGAACAGCGCTTCGATATTCAGACCTTGCCCCTGCAGGATTTCACGCAGGCGGCGCAGACCTTCAACCTGAATCTGACGAACACGTTCACGGGTCAGGCCAATTTCACGGCCGACATCTTCCAGTGTCGCAGCTTCATACCCCAGTAAACCGAAACGACGTGCCAGCACTTCACGCTGTTTGGCGTTCAGTTCGAACAGCCATTTGACGATGCTCTGCTTCATGTCATCGTCCTGCGTGGTGTCTTCCGGACCGTTGTCTTTTTCATCGGCCAGGATGTCCAGCAGCGCTTTTTCGGAGTCGCCACCCAGCGGGGTGTCAACGGAGGTAATGCGCTCGTTGAGACGCAGCATACGGCTAACGTCATCAACCGGTTTATCGAGTTGCTCGGCAATCTCTTCTGCGCTTGGCTCGTGGTCCAGTTTATGGGACAACTCGCGTGCGGTACGCAGATAAACGTTCAACTCTTTGACGATGTGAATCGGCAGGCGGATCGTACGGGTCTGGTTCATAATAGCCCGTTCGATGGTCTGACGAATCCACCAGGTCGCGTAGGTTGAGAAACGGAACCCGCGTTCAGGGTCAAACTTCTCAACTGCGCGGATGAGACCTAAGTTGCCCTCTTCAATCAGATCCAGCAGAGCCAGACCACGATTGCCGTAACGGCGGGCAATTTTCACGACCAGTCGCAGGTTACTTTCAATCATGCGACGACGCGAGGCTACATCACCACGCAAAGCACGACGTGCGAAATAGACTTCTTCTTCGGCCGTTAGCAGTGGGGAGTAACCAATCTCCCCAAGGTAAAGCTGAGTCGCGTCCAGTACACGCTGTGTGGCACCCTGCGATAACAGCTCTTCTTCAGCCAAATCGTTATCACTGGGTTCCTCTTCTACTAAGGCTTTTTCGTCAAAAGCCTCTACTCCGTTCTCATCAAATTCCGCGTCTTCATTTAAATCATGAACTTTCAGCGTATTCTGACTCATAAGGTGGCTCCTACCCGTGATCCCTGAACGAGACACCCTGGCTGGCATGCCCCGTCAAATTATCGCTGCGGCAAATACTGCAGCGGGTTTACGGATTTCCCCTTGTAACGAATTTCAAAATGCAAGCGTGTAGAACTGGTTCCGGTGCTACCCATGGTAGCGATTTTTTGCCCCGCCTTAACTTCTTGTTGTTCCCGGACCAGCATTGTGTCGTTATGGGCGTAGGCACTCAGGTAATCATCGTTATGTTTGATGATAATAAGATTACCGTAACCGCGCAGAGCGTTACCGGCATACACAACGCGCCCGTCAGCGGTCGCGATGATAGCCTGTCCCTTACTCCCTGCGATATCGATCCCTTTATTTCCCCCCTCGGAGGAAGAGAAGTTCTCGATAACCTTGCCGTCAGTTGGCCAGCGCCATGCAGAGATTGGCGAACTGGAGGTCATACTGCTGGCAGTCGGTTCAGTAGAGCTAACCACAGGTGCCGTCACCGGTGCTGTGACAACAGTCGCAGTCCCTTTATTATTCGGCAACATTTTGTTAGCAGTCTGATCACCTGAATCCTCAGAATACGTAATTACAGGTTGTGAAGCAACCACCGTGGTGGATTTTTGTGCAGGCTTAACGCTGTTATTTTGAGCCGTCACATCGGCCGCTGAAACGGTGTTGCCAGGCGTAAGTGGCGTGCCCGTCGCGTTGCCAACCTGGAGCGTTTGCCCCACTTCCAGACCATACGGGGCCTGGACGTTATTGCGCTGCGCGAGGTCACGGAAATCGTTCCCGGTGATCCACGCAATGTAGAACAGCGTATCGCCGCGTTTCACTGTATAAGTGCTGCCACCGGTATAGCTGCCTTTCGGAATGTTCCCATACTGACGGTTATAGACTATGCGGCCATTCTGGGTCTGAACAGGCTGTTCCACTGGCTGAATCTGCGTCGGCTGCGTCATTGGACGCTGAACCGGCTGGATTGGCGGATTTTGTTGCGCCGTAGAGGTGCCCGTTTTAGGCGGAGGAGTGATCAACATTCCGCTGGACGTGTTACCCGAGCCGCTGTTTCCGCCGACAGAACTGACGGGCGCAGGCGCGTTGTTAGAACTTGTACAGCCTGCCAGCCAGAGCGAAACCAGTGATAATGCCGCAACACGGCTGATGGTGAATTTAGGGCTTCCCGCGCTCATTTATCCCCCAGGAATGTGTTAACTACCAGTGACTTAAAATTTACCGTGATGACACGAATCTTTCGCGCCACACCATACGCTGAATTTGCCTTAATAACCCTGGATAATTCCGAGTCTCAGGCCAACTCCCCCTTTACCAGAGGCACAAAGCGCACGGCTTCCACGGTGTCGATAATAAACTCGCCGCCGCGCCGACGAACGCGCTTCAAAAGCTGCTGCTCGTCCCCGACGGGCAGAACAAGAATTCCCCCCTCATCCAGCTGCGACAACAGGGCCGCAGGAATTTCAGGCGGGGCCGCCGTCACGATGATCGCGTCAAACGGCGCGCGCGCCTTCCAACCCTGCCATCCATCACCGTGTCGTGTCGAAACATTGTGTAAATCAAGTTGTTTCAGGCGACGACGCGCCTGCCACTGTAAACCTTTAATCCGCTCAACGGAGCATACATGATGAACCAGATGCGCCAGGATCGCGGTTTGATACCCCGACCCGGTGCCAATCTCCAGCACGCGTGATTCGGGCGTCAGCTCCAGCAGCTCCGTCATGCGCGCCACCATGTAAGGCTGTGAAATCGTCTGGCCCTGTCCGATGGGCAGCGCCACGTTTTCCCACGCTTTGTGTTCAAACGCCTCGTCTACAAATTTCTCACGCGGAACCTGAGCAAGCGCTTCAAGCACGTGCTCGTCGCGGATCCCCTGCGCGCGGAGTTGTTCCAGAAGAGTTTGTACACGTTTGTTTACCATTGCGCGTTCACTCCTGCGCGATCCAGCCAGCCCGACACCACATCATGCGCGCTATACGCGGTTAAATCTACGTGCAGCGGGGTAACCGAAACATAGCCTTCATCAACGGCGGCAAAGTCGGTATCCGGACCCGCATCGCACTTATCGCCGGGAGGGCCAATCCAGTAAAGCGTGTTGCCGCGAGGATCCTGCTGCGGGATGACCTGATCGGCAGGGTGTCGACTCCCGCAACGGGTGACGCGAATGCCTTTAATTTCGTCGAGGGGAAGATCCGGCACGTTGATGTTGAGGATGCGCCCGGTACGCAACGGCTCGCGGCCGAGCGCCCGCAGGATCGAACAGGTCACCGCGGCGGCGGTATCGTAGTGCGTATGGCCGTTCAACGAGACCGCCAGCGCCGGGAATCCCAGATGGCGCCCTTCCATTGCGGCCGCCACGGTGCCGGAGTAAATCACGTCATCGCCGAGGTTAGGACCGGCGTTAATGCCGGAAACAACGATATCCGGACGCGGCCGCATCAGCGCGTTCACGCCCAGAAAAACACAGTCGGTTGGCGTGCCCATCTGCACGGCAATATCGCCATTTTCAAAGGTAAAGGTGCGAAGCGACGACTCCAGCGTCAGAGAGTTAGACGCTCCACTGCGGTTACGATCGGGCGCCACGACCTGCACATCCGCAAATTCACGGAGATGTTTCGCCAGGGTCTGAATGCCTGGCGCGTGGATCCCGTCATCGTTACTCAGCAATATTCGCATAATCACCCGAGGTGTTGATTAGTTCCCTGACAACACTGGTGGCAAAGCTACCTGCCGGTAGCCAGAAGCGTAACTCGACGGTTACGTCATCCCACCAGTTCCAGCTTAACTGCTGCGGATAGAGCAGCATCGCGCGGCGTGCCGCTTCAACTTTTTCCCGCACCAGCAAGGATTGTAATTCTGGCGCATCCGCTACGGCTGACTGCTCGGCGGCCAGCGCGTCGCCCTGTGTTCCCCAGTCGCCCGTACCCGGCAGCGCGGCGGTAATCATCAGCGCTTTTGCGTCCACGCGCGACTGCACATCGGCCATTTCTTCGGCCGTTGCCACAAACCAGCTTCCGCGTCCCGCTAATTGTAGCGCATCGCCAACAACAACTTGATTCGCGTCCGGTTTTTTCAGCCTTTCGCTCACAATCTGATTAAACAACGCGCTGCGGGCCGCCGACAACCAAAAACTGCGTTTATTCCTGTCGCGCACCGGTGCATCGCTTTGCGCCCAGCGCAGCGCGCCCTGCAGGTTGCTGCCGCCAATGCCAAAGCGCTGCGCGCCAAAGTAGTTCGGTACGCCGCGTTCACTGATAGCGTTCAGTCGTTTTTCAACATCTTCGCGGTGCGACACTTCACGCAGCACCAGCGTAAAGTCGTTCCCCTTCAACGCCCCCAGACGCAGTTTGCGCTTGTGCCGGGCGAATTCCAGTACCTTACAGCCTTCAAGCTCAAATTTGCTTAAATCAGGCATCGTATTGCCGGGAACGCGCGCACACAGCCACTGTTCCGTGACGGCGTGTTTATCTTTCTGCCCGGCAAAGCTTACTTCGCGGGCATGAATTTTGAGGAATTTTGCCAGCGCGTCGGCCACGAAGCGGGTATTGCAACCATTTTTCAGAATACGCACCAGGATATGTTCGCCTTCGCCATCCGGCTCAAAGCCCAGATCCTCCACCACGAGGAAATCTTCCGGGCTGGCTTTCAGCACCCCGTTCCCCTGCGGTTTACCGTGCAGGTATGTCAGGTTGTCGAAGTCCGTCATTTGCTCGCCTTCACCAGCAGCGCCACGGCCTCACAGGCAATCCCTTCGCCACGCCCGGTAAAGCCCAGCTTCTCGGTCGTCGTCGCTTTGACGTTCACGTCGTCCATATGGCAGCCCAGATCTTCTGCAATAAACACGCGCATCTGCGGAATGTGCGGCAGCATTTTCGGGGCCTGGGCAATAATCGTCACGTCGACGTTGCCGAGGGTGTAGCCTTTCGCCTGGATGCGGCGCCACGCTTCGCGCAGCAGCTCGCGGCTGTCCGCCCCTTTAAATGCCGGGTCGGTGTCCGGGAACAGCTTGCCGATATCACCCAGCGCGGCAGCGCCCAACAGCGCGTCGGTCAGCGCATGCAGTGCCACGTCGCCATCAGAATGCGCCAGCAGTCCTTTATCATAGGGAATGCGCACGCCGCCAATGATAATTGGGCCTTCTCCGCCAAAGGCGTGTACATCAAAACCGTGTCCAATTCGCATTATGCCTTCTCCTGATGGGTCGAACGGGTAAGATAAAATTCCGCGAGCTGTAAATCTTCCGGACGCGTCACTTTTATATTATCAGCGCGTCCTTCAACAAGCTCAGGGTGGAAACCGCAATATTCCAGCGCGGAGGCTTCGTCCGTGATGGTCGCGCCTTCTTTAAGCGCTCGCGTTAGGCAGTCGTGGAGTAATTCGCGGGGGAAAAATTGTGGCGTCAGCGCGTGCCATAAATCGACGCGATCGACGGTGTGGGCGATAGCCTGTTTTCCCGGCTCGGCGCGCTTCATGGTGTCGCGCACCGGTGCGGCCAGAATCCCACCGACCTTGCTTGTTTCGCTCAGCGCCAGCAGGCGCGCAAGATCGTCCTGATGCAGGCAAGGACGCGCCGCGTCATGCACCAGCACCCACGGCGCGTTTCCGGCGGCCTGAATGCCCGCCAGAACGGAATCGGCGCGCTCGGCGCCACCGTCAACGACGGTAATCTGCGGGTGATTTGCCAGCGGCAGCTGCGCGAAGCGCGCATCGCCAGGGCTGATAGCGATAATCACACGCGTCACCCGCGGGTGCGCCAGCAGCGCCGCCACGGCGTGCTCGAGGATCGTTTTATCGCCAATAGAGAGGTACTGCTTGGGACATTCTGTCTGCATGCGCCGGCCAAAACCTGCGGCCGGCACCACGGCGCATACGTCCGAAAAAGTTACTGCCATGTCGTAATCCTGGGCCTGATTATCGATTGTTTTGTGCTGAGCCCTGATTGCGTTTAGACGCATCCGGAACCAGACGATAAAAGGTTTCGCCCGGCTTAGTCATACTGAGTTCATTGCGTGCGCGTTCCTCAATCGCCTCCTGCCCGCCATTGAGGTCATCAATTTCAGCAAAGAGTTGATCGTTTCGCGCCTTAAGTTTGGCGTTTGTTGCCTGCTGAGCCGCGACGTCATCGCTCACCCGGCTATAGTCGTGAAGTCCGTTCTTACCGAACCACAGCGAATATTGCAGCCAGATTAGCAAAGCCAGCAACAGCAGCGTTAGTTTACCCATCCTGCCCCCTGAAAAACGGCATCATCATCCCAAGACTTCCCCAGAGCACTACGCCGGGGTAACAGAGATGCCGCAACATCGCGGGCAAATGTACCACATTTTTTCCGCAGAATCGTCCTGCACAATATCGTTACACAGTTGGTTACGGTTTGAATTATGGCTGAAGTTAGCCCATGAGCCACAAAAATAACAGACCAAACATCACAACCACCGTCACAATCGTGACCACGGTGCTGTAGAGGAGCTTGCCGTTGAGCAGAGAGTGCAGCGCAATGCCGACAACAACCGCCACGGGCATCAACGCCAGAAAGAAAGGCCAGGTGTAGAGAAAGAAGAACAGCGTGTTGCCGCCGTAGATAAGAAACGGAATGCCAAGCGCCAGCAGCCATGAGACGAAGCCAATGATGGCCCCAGGAAATGACCAGGTCGTTTCGTCGTCGGTCGCTAGCGGCTCCGACCCGGTGGTGGTGATGTAATGTTCACTGTTGCGCATAGCTAATCCTGTGACCGTGACTCATCGTTCGGGAAGACAGCTCCCGAACGATACCGCCTCAGGATCTGATAATATCGTCCCGCCTGAGCAGGTCTAATAATTGGCTTACTAAATTTGTTACCAATTGTTGACCTTCCAGGTGAATTTCAGGCGATTCAGGCGCTTCGTATACCGCGTCAATTCCGGTGAAGTTGCGCAGCTCTCCGGCACGCGCTTTCTTGTACAGCCCTTTCGGGTCGCGCGCTTCGCAAATCTCCAGCGGCGTATCGACAAACACCTCGATAAAGCGATCCTGGCCCACGCGTTCGCGCACCATCTGGCGCTCGGCGCGGTGCGGGGAGATAAACGCGGTCAGCACCACCAGCCCGGCGTCAGCCATCAGGCTGGCGACTTCGCCCACCCGGCGGATGTTTTCTTTGCGGTCATCGTCGCTAAACCTTAAATCGCTGCACAGACCGTGACGCACGTTATCGCCATCCAGCAGGTACGTGCTTACGCCCTGCTGATGCAACGCCTCTTCCAGCGCGCCTGCCACCGTCGATTTACCCGAGCCGGACAGCCCGGTAAACCACAGCACAACCCCACGGTGACCGTGGAGCTGTTCGCGCTGGGCGACGGTGACCGGATGAGGATGCCAGACGACGTTCTCATCATGGGCGGCCATTACTTGCCTCCCAGCAGATCGCGTGCGCCCCAGTGCGGGAAGTGTTTACGCACCAGCGCGTTCAGTTCCAGCTCGAAGGCGCTGAATTCAGACGTCGCGGCAGCCTGTTTAATCGGTTCGCGAACCATACCGGCCCCGACGGTAACGTTGGTCAGCCTGTCGATAAAGATCAGCCCTCCCGTGACCGGGTTCTGCTGATACGGATCCAGCACCAGCGGTTCGTCGAAGGTCAGATCGACCAGACCAATGCCGTTCAGCGGCAGCTCGGTGACGTCACGCTGGGTCAGGTTGTTGATATCCACCTGGAACTGAATACCGTCCACGCGGGCGCGGGTTTTCTTGCCGGCAATTTTGATGTCATAGCTCTGGCCAGCGGTCAGCGGCTGTTCGGCCATCCAGACCACGTCCACGGAAGCCCCCTGCACTGCCGCCAGCGTTTCCTGCGCGTCGACCAGCAGGTCGCCCCGGCTGATATCAATTTCGTCTTTCAGCACCAGCGTTACGGCTTCACCGGCGCCCGCTTCCTGCAGGTCACCGTCGAAGGTGACGATGCGGGCGATAGTCGATTCCACGCCGGATGGCAGCACCTTGACGCGCTGACCTACCTTCACGGAGCCTGACGCCAGGGTGCCTGAGAAACCGCGGAAATCGAGGTTTGGACGGTTCACGTACTGCACCGGGAAGCGCATCGGCTGGGTATCGACCACGCGCTGAATTTCAACGGTTTCCAGCACTTCCAGCAGCGTCGGACCGCTGTACCACGGCATGTTCGCGCTCTGGGAGGCGACGTTATCCCCTTCCAGCGCCGAGAGCGGCACAAAGCGAATATCCAGGTTGCCCGGCAGCTGTTCGGCAAAGGTCAGGTAGCTCTGGCGGATCTCCTCGAACTTCTCTTCGCTGAAGTTGACCAGATCCATCTTGTTGACCGCCACCACCAGGTGTTTGATCCCCAGCAGCGTCGAGATAAAGCTGTGACGACGGGTCTGATCCAGCACGCCTTTACGCGCGTCCATCAGCAGGATCGCCAGGTCGCAGGTGGACGCGCCGGTCGCCATGTTGCGTGTGTACTGCTCGTGCCCCGGGGTGTCAGCGATAATAAATTTGCGCTTCTCGGTAGAGAAGTAGCGGTAGGCCACGTCGATGGTGATGCCCTGCTCGCGCTCCGCCTGCAGGCCGTCCACCAGCAGGGCCAGGTCGAGTTTTTCACCCTGGGTGCCGTGACGTTTACTGTCGTTATGCAGGGAAGAGAGCTGATCTTCATAAATCTGGCGCGTGTCGTGCAGCAGGCGGCCAATCAGGGTACTTTTCCCGTCATCCACGCTGCCGCAGGTCAGAAAACGCAGCAGGCTTTTGTGTTGTTGCGCGTGCAGATACGCTTCCACGCCGCCTTCGTTGGCAATTTGTTGAGCAATAGTGGTGTTCATGGCGGCTCCTTAGAAATAACCCTGACGTTTCTTCAGCTCCATGGAGCCTGCCTGGTCGCGGTCAATCACGCGCCCCTGTCGCTCGCTGGTGGTGGACACCAGCATCTCTTCGATGATCTCCGGCAGCGTCTGCGCGCTGGATTCCACCGCGCCGGTCAGCGGCCAGCAGCCGAGGGTACGGAAACGGACCATCTGTTGTTTGATCACTTCACCCGGCTGCAGGTCGATGCGATCGTCATCGATCATCATCAGCATGCCGTCGCGCTCCAGCACCGGGCGCTCGGCGGCCAGGTACAGCGGAACGATCTCGATGTTTTCCAGATAGATGTACTGCCAGATATCCAGCTCGGTCCAGTTGGAGAGCGGGAAGACGCGAATACTTTCGCCTTTGTTGATCTGACCGTTGTAGTTGTGCCACAGCTCCGGACGCTGGTTTTTCGGATCCCAGCGGTGGAAGCGGTCGCGGAAGGAGTAGATACGCTCTTTGGCGCGGGATTTCTCCTCGTCACGGCGCGCGCCGCCGAAGGCCGCGTCAAAACCGTATTTGTTCAGCGCCTGCTTCAGCCCTTCGGTTTTCATGATATCGGTGTGCTTGGCGCTGCCGTGCACGAACGGGTTAATGCCCATCGCCACCCCTTCCGGGTTTTTATGCACAAGCAGCTCGCAGCCGTAGGCTTTCGCGGTACGGTCACGGAACTCGTACATTTCACGGAACTTCCAGCCGGTATCCACGTGCAGCAGCGGGAACGGCAGCGTGCCCGGATAAAACGCTTTACGCGCCAGATGCAGCATGACGCTGGAATCTTTACCGATGGAGTACATCATCACCGGGTTAGAAAACTCGGCGGCCACTTCGCGGATGATATGGATACTCTCCGCTTCGAGCTGCCGCAGGTGTGTAAGACGTTTTTGGTCCATAACCGTTCCTTAAGCCAAATTTACGACAGAAGAACCAAAGCCTTCTGTATCGGTTGTGTGTTGGAACCAGGCGAGCGTGCTGTGCAGCTGCACCACTTCACCCACCACGATCAGGGCGGGCATCGGGGCGTCTTTCGCCAGGGTTGCAAGATGTTCCAGCGTGCCCGTCGCAACGTGCTGATCGACGCGCGTGCCGCGAGAAATGACGGCAACGGGCGTCGTCGCCTCGCGACCGTGCTGAATAAGCTGTTCGCTGATGTCCGCGGCCTTCATCGTGCCCATGTAGATCGCCAGCGTCTGGCGGCTCTGGGCGAGATGCGACCAGTCGAACGGCGTGCTGTCGGCCTTGTAGTGGCCGGTCACAAAGGTCACGCTCTGGGCGTAATCGCGGTGGGTCAGCGGAATACCGGCGTAGGCCGTCACCGCAGAGGCCGCCGTGATGCCGGGCACCACCTGGAACGGTATGCCCGCTTCGGCTGCCGCCTGCAGCTCTTCGCCGCCGCGGCCGAAGATAAACGGATCGCCCCCTTTCAGGCGCACCACGGTTTTACCCGCTTTGGCGGCGTCAACCAGCATCTGGTTAGTGTCGTGCTGCGGCACCGAGTGCTCGCCAGCCCGTTTGCCGACGCAGATTTGCTCCGCGTCGCGACGGATCAGCTCGCGCACGCCGTCGGTGACCAGATGGTCGTAGAACACCACGTCCGCGTCCTGCAGCACCTGCAGGCCGCGCAGCGTCAGGAGCCCGGCATCGCCCGGCCCTGCCCCCACCAGAATGATCTCCCCGCCCGTGCTGCCGGGGTTATCCAGTTCGTCCTCGAGGATTTTCTGCGCCGCCGTCTCATTACCGGCATGCATCAGGCTGGCAAAGCGGCCGCGAAACACGCGTTCCCAGAAGCGACGGCGTTCCGTTACGCTGGTCAGGCGCGTTTTAAGGTGGTTGCGCCAGAAGCTGGCTTTTTCCGCCATGCGCCCGAGGCTGGTCGGCAGCAGCGCCTCGATTTTTTCACGCAGCACGCGCGCCAGCACCGGTGCGGTACCGCCGGAGGAGATCGCCACCAGCAGCGGCGAACGGTCAACGATCGACGGGAAGATAAACGAACATAACGGCTGGTCGTCCACCACGTTCACCAGGCGGTAACGGGCCTGAGCGGCGTCGGAAATCCGCCGGTTTAGGTCGCGATCTTCGGTCGCCGCAATCACCAGCACTACGGTATCGATTTGTGATTCGTCAAAATCCGCTTCTGCCACTACCCGCACCTGCGCCCCTGCGCGCTGCAAAAACGCGATTTTGCGATCGGCAATTTCACCCGTGCCTACAACCAGCACCGGCTTCTCTTTTATCGCGGCAAATAAGGGCAGATAGTCCACAAGCAACAACTCACTAACAACGAGGAATAAAGGGACTATAGGGGGCGGCTTAGACCGAATGAAATTACGAATTGGAATGAGTAGTTACTCAATGGAATAACGCCGTGAAAAAGCTAATACCAAAAAGTGCTTAACATGCGAAATATCGGGCATTTAAGAGCAATTCAAATTGTGTATGGGCGATCACAGTTTCATACTAGGCGGGTTAATATTTTGCTCTGTTTTTAAGGACTCACTATGTTTTCCGCAACGCGCCACCGTATTGCTGCCCTGGCGCTCGGCGTTTGCTTTATTCTTCCTGCCCAGGCAAAAAACCAACCTTATGGTGAAATTGCCACTATGCAGGCGCGGCATATTGCCACAGTCTTTCCTGGCCGCATGACCGGCTCGCCTGCGGAGATGCTCTCCGCAGACTATCTTCGCCAGCAGTTTACCGGGATGGGCTATCAGAGCGATATCAGGTCGTTTCACAGCCGCTACGTCTATACCTCACGAAATAAAACGAAAAACTGGCATAACGTGACCGGCAGTACGGTTATCGCGGCGCATGAAGGTAGCGCGGCTGAACAGATTATTATTATGGCGCACCTTGATACCTACGCCCCGATGAGCGATGCCGATACGGATAACAACCTCGGCGGGCTGACGCTGCAGGGCATGGACGACAACGCGGCGGGCCTGGGCGTGATGCTCGAACTGGCCGAGCGGATGAAAGATATTCCAACCCAGTATGGCATTCGTTTCGTGGCTACCAGCGGTGAAGAAGAGGGCAAACTCGGCGCTGAGAATCTCCTCAAACGCATGAGCGCTGAGGAGAAGAAAAATACGCTGCTGGTGATCAACCTCGATAACCTGATCGTCGGCGACAAGCTTTATTTCAACAGCGGGCAGAGTACGCCGGGACCCGTGCGGAAACTGACGCGCGACCGGGCGCTGGCGATAGCCCGCAGCCATGGCGTTTTTGCCACGACCAATCCGGGCGGGAATCCTGCTTTCCCACGCGGAACAGGCTGCTGCAACGACGGGGAAGTCTTCGATAAGGCGGGCATTCCGGTGCTGTACGTGGAAGCGACAAACTGGGCACTGGGCAAAAAAGATGGCTATCAGCAGCGGGCTAAATCGAAAGCCTTCCCGGACGGGACAAGCTGGCACAACGTGATGCTGGATAATCAGCAGCACATTGACAGCGCGCTGCCGCAGCGGATTGAGCACCGCAGTCGTGATGTGGTGAAGGTCATGCTGCCGCTGGTGAAGGAGCTGGCGAAGGCGGGGAAAGCCTGAGGTGGTTAAGCATAGCGCGGCCTGATGCCCTCACCCAAACCCTCTCCCACAGGGAGAGGGAGGATAAAGGATCACCCTTCATGCAGCCCGCACTCGCGCTTCAGCCCAAAGAATCGCGTCTCTTCTTCCGCCATTCCCGGTTCCCATTTGCGCGTGGTGTGGGTGTCGCCCACCGACAGATAGCCCTGGTCCCACAGCGGATGGTACTTCAGCCCGTGTTTTTGCAGATACTGATACACCGTCCGGTTATCCCAGTCGATAATCGGCAGCACTTTAAACACCCCGCGCTGGACCGCCAGCACCGGTAAGGTTGCACGACTGCCGGACTGCTCGCGACGCAGGCCCGCAAACCACGTCTGCGCATTGAGCTCTTTCAGCGCCCGGTTCATCGGCTCGACTTTGTTGATCTCATTGTATTTCTCAATGCCCTCAACGCCCTGCTCCCACAGCTTACCGTAGCGCGCCTCCTGCCAGGCCGCGCTTTCCGTCGCGCGGTAAACTTTGAGGTTCAGCTTGAGCTTGTCCGTCAGCTCGTCAATAAACTGGTAGGTTTCCGGGAACAGGTAGCCGGTATCGGTGAGAATCACCGGAATGTCCGGACGGATCTGATTCACCAGATGCAGGCTGACCGCCGCCTGAATACCAAAGCTCGACGAGAGCACATAGTCTCCCGGCAGGTTTTCCAGCGCCCACGCCACGCGCCCTTCGGCGTCCAGCTTTTCAAGGTGGGCATTGGTTTCTGCCAGCGCCAGAATGCGTTCGACTTTAGGCAGATCGTTAAGGGCGTTTAGATCGAGTACGGACATAAGAACCTCGTTTGCCTGTTTTGCCGGGCGGCACTGCGTTTGCCCGGCCTACAACACCTGTAAAACCATCGGGATGTTACTCCCAGAAATCCCTTGCGGGATCGAGCACCGGGCGAATGATGCCCGCACGCACCGTAAAGTCGCCGAAGCCTTCACCCGCTTCGCGCTCTTTCGCCCAGCGCCCGACAAGCTCGTCGATGGAATCAAGGATTTCCGGCTCGGTAATGTTCTCGCGGAACATACGCGGAATGCGAGTGCCGATACGGTTACCGCCCAGGTGCAGGTTATAGCGCCCCGGCGCTTTCCCCACCAGACCCAGCTCGGCCAGCATCGCGCGACCGCAGCCGTTCGGGCAGCCGGTGACGCGCATAACAATATGCTCGTCCGGAATACCGTGTTTTTCCAGAATCGCTTCTACCTTGTCAGTGAATGACGGCAGGAAACGTTCCGCTTCGGCCATCGCCAGCGGGCAGGTCGGGAACGACACGCAGGCCATCGAGTTTTCACGCTGCGGCTTAACCGCATCCATTAACCCGTGGTCGCGCGCCAGCTTCTCGATCTTCGCCTTCTGGCTCTCCGGCACGCCGGCAATAATGAGATTCTGGTTAGCGGTAATGCGGAATTCGCCTTTATGGATCTTAGCAATTTCCAGCAGACCGGTTTTGAGCGGACGGCCCGGATAATCCAGAATACGGCCGTTTTCAATAAACAGCGTCAGGTGCCATTTATTGTCGATACCCTTCACCCAGCCAATGCGATCGCCGCGACCGGTGAATTCGTAAGGGCGGATCGGCTCAAACTTGATGCCTGCGCGACGCTCCACTTCCTCTTTGAACGTCTCAACGCCCACGCGCTCCAGGGTGTATTTGGTTTTCGCGTTTTTGCGGTCGGTACGGTTGCCCCAGTCGCGTTGGGTGGTTACTACCGCTTCCGCCACGGCCAGCGTGTGCTCCAGCGGCAGGAAGCCGAACTCGCTCGCGGTACGGGCGTAGGTTTTCTTATTGCCGTGCTCAATGGACAGGCCGCCGCCCACCAGCAGGTTAAAGCCAATCAGCTTGCCGTTTTCGGCAATCGCCACGAAGTTCATGTCGTTGGCGTGCAGATCGATATCGTTCTGCGGTGGGATCACGACCGTGGTTTTAAACTTACGCGGCAGATAGGTCTGGCCAAGGATCGGTTCTTCGTCCGTGGTGGCGACTTTTTCCTGATCGAGCCAAATCTCCGCATAGGCGCGGGTGCGCGGCAGCAGATGCTCAGAGATCTTCTTCGCCCACTCATAGGCTTCGGCGTGCAGCTCGGACTCATACGGGTTCGAGGTGCAAAGCACGTTACGGTTCATGTCGTTGGCGGTCGCCAGCGCGTCCAGCCCGACCGAGTGCAGCATCTGATGCACCGGCTTCACGTTCTTCTTCAGAATGCCGTGGAACTGGAAGGTCTGACGGTTGGTCAGGCGGATGCTGCCATAAATCGTGTTTTCACCGGCAAACTTGTCGATGGCCTGCCACTGTTTGGTGGTGATCACCCCGCCCGGCAGGCGGCAGCGCAGCAGCATCGCATGACGCGGCTCCAGCTTCTGTTCGGCACGCTCGGCGCGGATGTCGCGATCGTCCTGCTGGTACATACCGTGGAAGCGGATCAGCAGGAAGTTGTCGCCTTTGAAGCCGCCGGTGAGACCGTCATTCAGATCTTCAGCAATGGTGCCGCGCAGATAGTTGCTTTCCAGCTTCATGCGCTCGGCGTCTGTCAGTTTACCTTCGACCACCAGTGGCCCTGGATGTTTTTCGCTCATTAGTAGACATCTCGCTGATAACGGCGCTCAACGCGCAGCTCACTTAAAAATTCATCCGCCGTTTCGGCATCCATACCGCCGAATTCGGCAATCACTTCCAGCAGTGCCTGCTCAACGTCTTTCGCCATGCGATTGGCGTCGCCGCAGACATAAATGTGGGCACCGTCATTGATCCAGCGCCACAGCTCTGCGCCCTGTTCGCGCAGTTTGTCTTGTACGTATACTTTTTCTTTCTGGTCGCGGGACCAGGCCAGATCGATGCGGGTCAGTACGCCTTCTTTAACATAGCGCTGCCACTCAACCTGGTAGAGGAAATCCTCGGTAAAGTGCGGGTTGCCGAAGAACAGCCAGTTTTTACCCGGCGCTTCATCTGCCGCGCGCTGCTGCATGAAGGCGCGGAACGGCGCAATGCCGGTGCCAGGGCCAATCATGATGACCGGCGTTTCCGGGTTCGCCGGGAGGCGGAAGTTGTCGTTGTGCTCGATAAAAACGCGCACTTCGCCCTCTTCTTCCACGCGATCCGCCAGGAAGCCAGATGCCCCACCCGCGCGGGCGCGGCCTTCGATGTCGTAGCGCACCACGCCGACGGTAATATGCACTTCACTCTCCACTTCGGCCTGCGAAGAGGCGATGGAGTACAGGCGCGGGGTCAGCGGTCGCAGCAGGCCGATCAGCGCATCGGCATCCAGCTGAGCCGGAGAGAAACGGACCATATCGACAATTGGCGTCGTCGCGGCGTAATGCTGCAGCTTCGCCTTGTCGCCCACCAGCGGCAGCAGGGATTCGCTGCGCGTTAAGGTGGCATAATTTTCGACGATATTCGGGGTATTCACCGTCAGTTCGAAATGCCACTGCAGCGCCTCTGAAAGCGACTGGTTTTTGCCGTCAACGGTGACGGGCTCGTCACCCTTCAGCCACAGCAGCTCAACCAGCTCTTTCACCAGAGCCGGATCGTTCTGGTACCAGATACCCAGCGCGTCGCCCGGCTGATAGCGCAGGCCCGAGTCGCCGAGATCGATTTCGATATGGCGCACGTCTTTTTCCGAGTCGCGGCCGGTAATTTTCTGGTTCACCGACAGGCTCGCCGTCAGCGGCGCCTCTTTGGTGTACGGGCTGGTGTGGATGTCGTTGACGGCCCCCGTCGCGGTGAAGGCGGCCTGCGCCGACGTCTCTTTCGGCACGCGCGCTTTTAACACCTCAACGATGCGCGCACGCCATTCGGCGGCGGCGGTCTGGTATTCGACATCCGCGTCAACGCGGTCCAGCAGGCGCTCCGCGCCCAGCTCCGCCAGCCTGCTGTCGAAGTCTTTACCGGACTGGCAGAAGAATTCATACGAGGTATCGCCAAGGCCAAATACGGCAAACGCCGTGCCATCCAGCTTCGGCGCTTTTTTCGAGAACAGGAACTTATGCAGCGCCACCGCTTCTTCAGCGGGTTCACCTTCACCCTGCGTAGAAGCGACCACCACCAGCAGTTTTTCTGACGCGATTTGCTTAAATTTATAATCCCCGGCGTTGACCAGGTTCACATTCAGTTTGGCGGCCAGCAGGTCGTCACGCAGCGCTTCGGCCACGCGGCGCGCATTGCCCGTCTGCGAGGCGGAAATCAGCGTAATGGCCGGAATTTCAACGGCCGTTACTGGTGCACCCGCCACAGCGCCAGGCTGCTGATTGAGCATTCCCCAGAAATAACCGGAGACCCAGGCAAGCTGAGTGGGAGAAAAATCAGAGGTGGCAGCCTGAAGGCGCGCCAGTTGCTCCGGGTTCAGGGGAAGCAAATTTGAAGGTGGGGCCTGTGTTGTCATGCGTCGTTATGTTCCAGTAGCCAAGCGGACTTTAAGCGAATAAATCCAAACTGAAGATAAGGTTAACGGCGAGGATAATAACAATTAAAGAAGGGATGGAAATAATAAATAACCAAATGGACTAACCTGTTTTAGTTGTCATACTTAACGATAAAACCGATTAATTAACCCACTGAAAATTATCGATAAAACCCACAAAAAAAGCCCGTTAACGAGACGCATGGCTTCAGAGCCGTTTTAGTTAATGCTAAAAATTGTGCTTTCCGGTACTATGCGGCGGTTTTTTCCGCATTACTGAGAGCGATCATGTCCACCACACTGTTTAAAGATTTCACCTTCGAAGCCGCCCACCACCTTCCGCATGTCCCTGAAGGGCATAAATGCGGCCGTCTGCACGGGCATTCGTTCATGGTGCGTCTTGAGATCACCGGTGAAGTTGATCCGCATACCGGTTGGATCATGGATTTTGCCGAGCTGAAGGCGGCGTTTAAGCCGAGCTACGATCGTCTGGATCATTACTACCTGAATGATATCCCGGGCCTTGAAAACCCGACCAGCGAAGTGCTGGCGAAATGGATTTGGGATCAGATGAAGCCGCTGGTGCCGCTGCTGAGCGCGGTGATGATCAAAGAGACCTGCACCGCTGGCTGTATCTATCGCGGGGAGTGATCCTCTTCATCACGCCCGTTTAGCGGCATGAACTCATAGAGCACGAGCGCGTTACTTTCCAGTGATTCTGTCATTTGCCAGCCGTCATTAAGCCGTTCATCGCGTAAGGAAAGCGTTGGACGCGCTTTGTGCGCAATCCAGCGCCACATCTCTTCATCAGGCCCGCTGTCGCTGCGTACCCCTTCCAGCAGCGGGTAGAGCGCACCATTGTGCCGATCGAAAAGATGGCGCCTGATGCGCCACTCGCCGCGCATCCCCTGTAGCTGCAGATGATATTGCTGTTGAAAACGTTGGATGAAAGCCTCCTCGCTGGAGAGCAGCGGATTGAACACCACCACGTTACGCAGCAGCAGCTGATAGCCCCCCTGATGGCGGAGCAGCAGCACGCTCTTGTCGTTGACGAGCACTTCTCCCCGCAGGCGTTGCCACAGCCAGAGCACCCAGTAGATGGGCCGCGGAAGGCCGTGATTATACTGAAGCGCAAGGCTCGATGTATCGAGGGTGTTGTTCGTCCTGGCTTCCCCCTGCAAACCGGAATTCAGCCAGAATCCCGCCAGCCAGACCTGTTCTGAAAGCCCGAGTAAATTTTGCATAAGCAGCGCGCCGCGAAAAAACCAGCCGTTGGTTGCCCGCGTATTCCCGGTAAGGGTATTCCACGAGAGTAACCATACCGGCAGCGTGCGCTGCCGCTGGCGAAGGGCGGAGAGTATTTGGCGGATCTTCAGCACGGGATAGTTTTCAGACGAGGAGAGATGTGCAGGATCCAGCCGCGCCAGATCGAGCAGCTCGTTGGCATCCGCCTGACAGGCGAGGAAATCGGCCTGGTCCAGAATGCCAGAATGGAACAGCGCGTCGTCGCCGAGTTCAGTACCCACGGGAGAGAAGCGATGCCACACCCCAAACTTTGCCTGTGGAAGGTAGGCCCCGACCGTCGCCCGCTGAGCCTGCCAGGCGTGCTCCTGGGTTTCCGCGCTTGCCTGAGGAGACCAGTGCATCACGACGTGCCAGCCTGCGGTAATATCGGGTAAAAATCGGTTAACCGACAGCTGCAAAAAGCGCTTCAGAAGATCGCATCGGGTGGTGACCCCCGTGTGCAGCAGGATCGTCCAGCCTTTTTTTGCTACCCAGGTAAACAGCTGCTGCAGATTGTACCAGCAGGCGTAACCCGCCATATGGGGATCGTCCCATCCCGTGGCGAACAGACGGCTGCTGAGAAAAGGTTCAGCGATATCAATCCCCTCAATTGGGATCGCCTCGTGAAGCGCCTCCAGATGCTGGCGAACATCCTCCCGCAGTAAATCGTCGAGCTCGCGCAGGGTGACGACCAGCCTCGCGCGGCGCAGCGCGGACGAGAGCGGATAAAGCTGCTGCAGATCAACTATTCGCTCCTGACGCGGAGAGTGGGTTAACGGAGCGGGTTCCCAGCCGCGGTTCTCAGCGCCTCTAAGCAAGCTAAACAGCCTATCCACCGCGATAGGAAAGCGCTGCTCGCCCGTGCCTGCCCGCAGCGGAGACGCATCGGAGCGATGCCGCCTGGCCTTACGAAACTCGCCCGGAGACATATTGTGATAGCGCCGGAACCGATCGGTCATCATACGCGTGCTGGCAAACCCGTGTTCCAGCGCAATCTGATGCAAAGGACGGCTGGTGAGGCGCAGGGCATCAGCCGCTTTTTCCAGCCGCAGGGCGGTGATGTACTGCATAAAACTGACACCCATCTCTTTTCGAAAGAGGCGGGAGAGCCACGCTTCGGAGACGAACTCACTCGCTGCAATTTCGGCCAGCGTAATGCGCCGGGTATAGCTGGCGTTGATCCGCTCCAGCACGCGGGCAATGCGCTTGCTGACGTCGGCGTGCTGGTCCCGGGGTTTCTGGCGGGCAGGCTGCTGAAAGCGGCCAATCAGCAGCAGCAGGATCTCGCTCAGCCAGCGATTTGCCTCCAGCCTGAAGCGGTGTGGATCGTTCACCAGCGTCACCACCAGAAGCTGACGCAGCAGGTGCCGAAGTTCGTCACACTGCGGCCAGTTTCCACCGGACTCTGTCGGAACCGCGTAGTCATGGGCAAAAAAGTCATTGTACAGCTTGATTACCCACCGCCCGGAGAGAACGACACGAAGCGTCACGTTCGCGCTCTGGCTACTGAACCGCCAGCGCTGATAGCGGTTTATCACCGCAAGACCGTTATTTGACACCGTCTCGCGTCCTGCGGCGGTTTGCAGTTCGGCTTGCCCTTCCAGAACCCACAGTATCGTCAGCGAATCACCTTCATCCTGCGTGAGCAGGCGAATGTCTTCAACGACTACCGCAAACTCGTTCCCATGCTGCTCCATTCGGCTCCCCCGCATGGACAAAAAATGATGCGCCATTTTTTGTCATAACTGAATCGTATGAAAAACAATCAGAAAAAAGGCGTCGCTTTACAACAAAAAAGGGCATTTTCCGGCAATGCGATCGACATAAACTCGAAACTAACACCGTTTGGCAGGAAAAGGATAACAAAAATGACACATCCAATTGTTGACGCTCTGCGGGACACCGAAGATCGGTTCACTGAACTTCGTCGCGAATTCCACCGACACCCCGAAATTGGCTTCGAGGAGCACAAAACCAGCGACCGCGTCGCGTCACTCCTTCAACAATGGGGCTATGAGGTTCACCGGGGAATGGCAAAAACCGGGGTGGTTGGCACCCTGAAGGTGGGCAACAGCAGCAAAAGCATGGGCCTGCGCGCCGACATGGATGCGCTGCCAATGCAGGAAAACAGCGGCAAGGCGTGGAGTAGCACCGTCGAGGGAAAATTCCACGGCTGCGGGCACGATGGCCACACCACCACGCTGCTCTATGCCGCAGAATATTTGGCTCGTACCCGCAACTTTAGCGGTACGTTACATCTCATTTTTCAACCTGCGGAAGAGCTGCTGTATGGCGGACGCGTCATGCTGGAGGATGGCCTGTTTGAGCAGTTCCCCTGCGACCATATTTTCGGCCTGCACAATATGCCCTCCCAGCCGCTCGGGAAAATCGGCCTTCGCGATGGCGCCATGATGGCTTCTTCGGACACCGTTCATATTGAAGTCAACGGGGTGGGAGGACACGGCGCCGTTCCGGAACACACCGTCGATGCCACGCTGGTTGCCTGCCACATCACCCTCGCCCTGCAGTCGATTGTGTCGAGGAATATTACCCCGTTCCAGCCGGTCGTCGTGACCGTGGGCAGCATCCAGGCGGGTCATGCTCCGAATATCATCAACGACAAGGTGTTAATGAAGCTTACCGTTCGCACGCTGGATGAAACGGTGCGTCAAACCGTGCTGCAGCGGATCCATGATATCGCCGTGGCGCAGGCTGAGAGCTTCAACGCCACGGCCACGATCCGTCACGTGAACGGGAGTCCGGTGCTAAGGAATAACCCGCAGGCCAATGAAATAGTGCGTACGGTAGCGACCGACCTGTTCGGTCAGGATGCCGTCTCGTCGGTGAATGCCTTTATGGGAAGCGAAGATTTTGCGTTCATGCTCGAGAAAAATCCCAACGGCTGCTACTTCACCCTCGGTGCGGGAGATGAGCCTGAACGCTGCATGGTGCATAACCCAGGCTATGACTTTAACGACAAGCTTCTCCTCACCGGCGCGGCACTCTGGAGCGCGTTGACCGAACATTATCTGCGTTAATTCCCGCCCACCCCGGAGGCTTGCACGATGAGTACCGTTCCCCTGACAGGCACACCGACCTACGCCGGTAACGATCGGCTGCTGGCCGGTATTGTGATGAGCGTTCTGACGTTCTGGTTATTTGCGCAGTCGGTGATTAACGTTGTCCCGGCAATGAAAAATAGCCTGACTATCTCCCTCGAAACCCTCACGCTGGCGGTCAGCCTCAGCGCCTTGTTCAGCGGCTGTTTTGTCGTTGCCTGCGGGGGATTTGCCGACAAGTTTGGGCGTATGCGCATGACCTATATCGGCCTGATGCTGAGCATCGTCGGAAGCGCCCTGCTTTTCATCTCGTGGGAGCCGGTTCTGTTTCTGCTGGGAAGAGCGATACAGGGGCTGTCAGCGGCCTGCATCATGCCCGCCACGCTGGCGCTGATTAAAACGTGGTATGAAGGAAACGCGCGGCAGCGGGCCATCAGCTTTTGGGTCATTGGTTCATGGGGCGGCAGCGGCCTGAGCGCGTTTGTCGGCGGGACTATTGCCACCACGCTCGGCTGGCGCTGGATTTTTGTTTTTTCCATGCTGGTCGCGGTGGCGGCGCTGCTGCTGATCCGCGGTACGCCGGAAAGCCGAAGCGACGCCGCGAGCCGCCATAAGCTGGATATCAGCGGCCTGGTGAGCTTTGTCTGCATGCTGGTGCTGCTGAACCTATTTATCAGTAAAGGGCACAGCTGGGGCTGGAGCAGCGTTTTATCGCTACTTGTGCTGGGTAGCGCCGCGCTGGCAGCGGTCTTCTTTGTGCTTACCGGGCGACGTAAAGGTGATGTGGCGCTGATTGATTTTGCCCTGTTTAAAAACCGGGCCTACAGCGCGTCGGTATTCTCAAATTTTTTGCTCAACGGCTGCATTGGCACCATGATGATCGCCAGTATCTGGCTGCAGCAAGGACACCATCTTTCGCCGCTACAAACCGGCATCATGACGCTGGGATATCTGGTCACCGTGTTGGCGATGATTCGGGTCGGGGAAAAGCTGCTCCAGCGTTACGGGGCGCGCCTGCCGATGATGACCGGGCCGCTGCTGACCGCAACGGGTATCACGCTGATCTCCTGCACTTTCTTAAGCAAAGAGATCTATATTGTCACCGTTTTTCTCAGCAACATTTTATTTGGCCTGGGGCTGGGGTGTTACGCCACGCCGTCAACGGATACTGCGGTAATGAATGCGCCTGAAAACAAAGTTGGCGTGGCCTCAGGGGTTTACAAGATGGGCAGTTCACTGGGCGGAGCAATGGGGATCGCCGTTACCGCGTCGCTGTATGCGCTGCTGCTGCCGCTGGGAATGGCCAGCGCCGCACAGTATGCGCTACTCTTCAACAGCGCAATTTGTCTCGCTTCGGCGGGAGTCACCTGGGCATTGCTTCCTTCAGAACGGGCCCCGCGATAGGCGGGGCCGCGCAAAGATCAGGCGATATTCAGATATTTGTGCGTCTGCATCGACAGGCGCCAGTTGCGCGCAATACAAGTTTCAATGCACAGGCGCGTTGCATCCTCTTTCTGGCTGATAGGCTGCAGGGCAATCACCCGCTGCTTTTCATCCGTCAGCGTGGCCAGCAGTTCATCCAGCGCTTCGATGTCACGCACGCGCCCTACCGGGTGCTTAATCTCATCCGCGCGTTCCAGCGCCTGAGACAGCACGTCATACCCGCCGCGCATATTCACTTTTGGCGATACCGTCACCCAGGTCGTGTGTGAACAGCGCACTTCATGGGTGCCGCTGGTCTCAATCTGGCAGCTGTAGCCGTTCTTTTCGAGCAGCTCGGTCAGCGGCGTCAGATCGTGGATGCAGGGTTCACCGCCGGTGATCACCACGTGGCGCGCCGTCCAGCCCTGACGACCAATAATGGCCAGCAGATCTTCTGAACTGCCCGCGCCCCACTTATCGCTCTCTTTGGTTTTCGCCAGAATGCTAAACAGCGACACTTCCCGATCTGCGAGCTTATCCCACGTATGTTTGGTATCACACCAGGCACAGCCAACCGGGCATCCCTGTAAACGAATGAAAATAGCGGGAACGCCGGTAAAGTAACCCTCGCCTTGCAGGGTCTGGAACATCTCGTTAATCGGGTACTGCATAGTCATCTCAGTAAAGGGGATAAACGATAAGTATCGCAGATCCCCGCCGGATGGTCATGCTCCATCGGTGCTTTGCGCGCCAATCGCCGCCATAAAACGCTCGGTAATTTGCTGTGGACGGGTGATCGCGCCGCCGACGACGACCGTATGCGCGCCCAGCGCCAGGCATCTGGCCGCGCGTTCAGGCGTATCCACGTTGCCTTCGGCAATCACGGGAACCGTCACGGCGGCCAGCACGGCCTTCAGGAACGCGCAGTCATTTTCCGGAAGCGAATGGCCCGCCGTTTCCGCCGTATAGCCGTAAAGCGTGGTGCCGACGCAGTCAAAGCCAAGCGCCTGCGCCGTCACGGCTTCGCCCAAGGTGGAAATATCGGCCATCAGCAGTACCGAGGGATAGCGTGAGCGGATGCGCGTGACCAGCGTTTCCAGGGATTCTCCACCGGGACGCTCACGCGCCGTCGCATCAAGCGCAATGATTTCCGGAGAAACGGTCATGAGCTCATCCACCTCTTTCATCGTGGCGGTGATAAACACCTCGCTTTCCGGGTAATCCCGTTTGATGATGCCGATAACAGGCAAAGACACCTGCTGCTTAATGGCCTCGATATCCACCACGCTGTTGGCACGAATGGCTGCGGCCCCGCCCTGTGCCGCCGCCAGCGCCATCCGCGACATAATAAACGGGCTGTGCAGCGGTTCATTTTCCAGCGCCTGACAGGAGACGACCAGTTTTCCCTTCAGGTTATCCAGTACAGTTTTCATTACGATAAGATCTCTTCCACTTCGTTTTTGATAATCGTGACGTGCGGGCCATAAATGACCTGAACACCGTTACCGCGCACGATAACGCCGCGCGCGCCGGTGGCTTTCAGCGCCGCGTCATTCACTTTGCTGCCGTCCTTCACCGTGACGCGAAGCCGCGTGGCGCAGCAGTCCACCTCTTCCAGATTCTCTTTTCCGCCTAACCCCGCGATCACCGCAACGGCGCGCTCGCTCCGGGATAAGGTCACTTCATTGGCCATCGCCTCCTTTTCCCGACCCGGCGTGGCAAAATCAAAGCGGTTAATCAGGTAGCGGAAGGTGAAGTAGTAAAGGAAGAACCACGGCACGCCCACCAGCGGAACGAACATCCAGTTGGTTTTGGCCTCCCCCTGCAAAATGCCGAACAGCACGAAGTCAATAAAACCGCCGGAGAAGGTTTGCCCGATGGTGATATGCAGCATGTGTGCGAGCATGAACGCCAGCCCGTCAAACAGCGCATGAATGACGTAAAGCACCGGCGCAATAAACAGGAAGGAAAACTCGATAGGCTCGGTAATCCCCGTCAGGAACGAGGTTAGCGCCGCAGAGAGCAGCAGTCCGGCAACGCGCTTTTTGTTCTCCGGTTTTGCCGTGTGGTACATCGCCAGACACGCGCCGAGCAGGCCAAACATCATCGTAATAAAGCGCCCGGACATGAAGCGCGACGTGCCCTCATAGAAATGCTGCGTGTTCGGGTCGGCCAGCTGGGCGAAGAAGATCCGCTGTGTGCCCTCAACGAGGTGACCGTTAACAATCTCACTGCCGCCGAGCGCGGTAGTCCAGAACGGCAGATAGAAGATGTGGTGCAAACCAAACGGGCCCAGCATGCGTAAAATAAAACCGTACAGCAGTGTGCCCAGATAGCCGGTGGCATCAACCAGCCCGCCGAGACCAAAAATCAGCTTCTGGAAATGCGGCCAGACCACGGTCATGAGCGCGCCGACGAGTATCGCCGCCAGCGAGCTGATGATGGGAACAAAGCGCGAGCCGCCTAAAAAGCCCAGGAACTGCGGAAGCGCAATTTTATTAAACCGATGATGGAGCGTGCAGGTCACCAGCCCAATCACCACGCCGCCAAACACGCCGGTTTCCAGCGTCTGGATCCCCAGCGTCATGCCCTGCCCTACAGCGCCCGGATTCTCATGCGCCAGTTTACCGGTGAGGATCAGCAGCGCGTTGATGGTGGCATTCATCACCAGAAACGCGAGCAGCGCCGCCAGCCCAGCCGTGCCCTTATCGCTTTTTGCCAGCCCGACGGCGACCCCAACCGCAAACAGCACCGAGAGGTTCGCAAACACGATTGATCCTGCGCTGCTCATGATGGTGAAAATGGCCTGCAGCCAGCCCACATCTAAAAACGGATAAGCCGCCAGCGTATTGGGATTCGATAGCGCGCCGCCTATCCCCAGCAGCAGACCCGCCGCGGGCAGCACGGCGATAGGCAACATAAAGGATTTACCAAAGCGCTGCGCTTTTTCAAACCATCCCCCCGAAGAAGCACCACTGAACATTTGCATCATGTTTTCATCTCCCCGTTAAATGATGAAAATTTTTACCACATAAATATATAACAGTGAAAATTATCATCAAAAACCAGGAAGCCGATCATACTTTTTCAAAATGACTGGCATCTTTCCCCTCCTTTCCGCCACACTAGTCGCAGCGAAACACATTAAGGACGTGGCATGTCGGACCATGAAAATCTGCTGCTGAAGCTCCGCCAGGAGGCTTCCGGGTACAGCCCAACGCAACAAAAACTCGGCGAGTTTGTCCTCAGCGATCCTGGCCGGGTGCTCTACCTGACGATCACTGAACTGGCGCGCGAGAGCCACACCAGCGAAGCCAGCGTAACGCGCCTTTGCCGGACGCTGGGCTGCAAGGGCTATAACGAATTTAAAATGGCGCTTGCGCTGGATATTCAGCAGGGCCAGCCCGCGCGTCAGGCGGGGGATGAGATTGATAACGTCGTGGATGAGTCGGTGCAGGCCTTGCAGGATACCGCCAGACTCCTCGACCGCACGCTGCTTGAAAATGCGGCGCTGGCGCTGCACCAGGCGCAATCCGTGCAGATTTATGGCGTCGCGGCCAGCGCGATCCTCGGAGAGTATCTGCATTACAAGCTGCTGCGGCTGGGCAAACCCGCACAGCTGTTTAGCGATATGCATCGCGCGGCCATGAATGCGACAACGCTTTCGAAAGATACGCTGGTTGTGGCCATCTCCAGTTCGGGTTCAACGCGGGATTTACTCCACGTGGTGAAGCTTGCCCGCAAGCGCGGCGTTAAGGTTCTGGCGCTAAGCAATACGCCCCGCAGCCCGCTGGCGTCCCTGAGCGACATGCAGCTGGTTGCAGCCAAACCAGAAGGCCCTCTAAGTGCAGGCGCGCTCAATGCTAAGGTTGGAGTCATGCTTCTGGTCGAGCTGTTGACCACGTCCATGATTGCGCTGGATGGTCATTACGGCGACGTTAGTCAACAAACAGCCAGCGCCACGCTTCCCCTTTTGCTCTGAAAATCATTCGCAGGCTAAATAAATCGGCCTGCGACTTATGTTGTCTGATTTGAGTTAAGTGGTATTTAAAAAATTTATTCGATAAATGTTTAGTGTAACAAATTATTATATTTATTACATTTTGAATTGCGTTAACCATTCGACACAGACCTCATAAAAACATTTGAATTCAATAATTTAAAATTTAACTTTTAATAGAGTGAATTTTTACCCTTGCGATAGTGTCCAATATCTCCACCTGATTCCCTTTCCTTAAAATAAGCTTAAGACGCCATCGATTTCGGCGTTTTATTATTTAAATGCCGTTTACTTTTGCACGCCTACAATCCGCCTCATCAATCATAATGAGACGGTATTAATGAAGATGTTATTGATTACAGGCGTGACCGGATTTCTGGGCGGTGCAGTTCTTGAAAAAATCCTGACCAGCGATCAACCAGCAAAACTCCTTTTGCTTGCGCGCGCCAGCGATCCGCAGAGCGGGCTGGAGCGCGTGCTGGAGAACATGCGCAAGTTCAACGTTCCCGAGGACAAACTGGCCTCCCTGAAGGTGGATAATATCCTGATTGGCGACCTCAGCCAGCCTGAAGCCTTTCTCAACGATCCCCGTCTGGATCGGGTCACGCACGTGGTTAACTGTGCGGCCGTGGCCTCATTTGGTAATAACCCGCTGATCTGGAAGGTCAACGTTGAAGGTACGCTCGCGCTGGCGCGCCGTATGGAGCAGGTTACAGGACTGCAGCGTTTCCTCCACGTCGGCACAGCAATGTCATGCACGCCGGAGCAGGATTCCCTGGTCGCCGAAAGTGCGGAATTCAGAGAGAATGCTGAACACCTGGTGGAATACACGTTTTCGAAGTCAACCATAGAACAGCTGATGCGCGAGGAGTGCCCTGACCTGCCGCTGCTCATCGCCCGTCCGTCCATCGTCGTCGGCCATACCCGTCACGGCTGCACGCCGTCGAGCAGCATTTTCTGGGTCTTTAGCATGGGCCTGATGCTGCAGAAGTTTATGTGCTCAATGGAAGACAGGATCGACGTTGTTCCGGTGGATTATTGCGCCGACGCGATGTTAATGCTGCTCAACAGCAACGCTCGTCCGGGAGAAGTGGTACACATTTCTGCGGGAGAAGAGAACAGCGTTCGCTTTGCGGATATCGATCAGGCAATGGCGCAGGCGCTGGAGAAAGCCCCCGTCGGGGATAAATATGCGCAGGTCAGCTACGAAACGCTGGTCAGAATGCGCCGCGAGCTGAAACATATTTTTGGGCCGTGCAACGAACGTCTGATGCTGAAAGCCATGCGTTTATACGGTGCGTTTGCCACGCTTAACGTGCGCTTCAGCAACGATAAGCTGCTGAGCATGGGGATGCCGAAGCCACCCCGGTTTACGGATTACATCGCCCGCTGCGTGCAAACCACTCAGGGGCTGACCATTCCGGAGCAAATGGCGGTCGATTTTAAATAGCCCAAAAAAATGCCAGTCATTCGACTGGCATTTTCATTTTAAGGCTTAAGCAATTATGCCTGGCCTTTGATCTCTTTCAGACCGTTGTATGGTGCTTTTTCGCCCAGCGCTTCTTCGATACGAATCAGCTGGTTGTATTTAGCAACACGGTCAGAACGGCTCATAGAACCGGTTTTGATCTGGCCTGCAGCGGTACCCACAGCCAGGTCGGCAATGGTAGCGTCTTCAGTTTCGCCAGAACGGTGAGAGATAACAGCGGTGTAGCCAGCGTCTTTCGCCATTTTGATCGCAGCCAGAGTTTCGGTCAGAGAACCGATCTGGTTGAATTTGATCAGGATGGAGTTAACGATGCCTTTCTCGATGCCTTCTTTCAGGATCTTGGTGTTGGTTACGAACAGGTCGTCACCAACCAGCTGGATTTTGTCGCCCAGTACTTTAGTCTGGTATGCGAAGCCAGCCCAGTCAGACTCGTCCAGACCGTCTTCGATAGATACGATTGGGTACTGTTTGGTCAGGTCTTCCAGGAAGTGAGTGAACTCTTCGGAGGTGAACGCTTTGTTGCCTTCGCCAGCCAGAACGTATTTACCGTCTTTGTAGAATTCAGATGCTGCACAGTCCATCGCCAGGGTGATGTCTTTGCCCAGCTCGTAGCCAGCAGCTTTTACTGCTTCTGCGATAACGGCCAGCGCTTCTGCGTTAGAACCCAGGTTTGGCGCATAGCCACCTTCGTCACCAACAGCAGTGTTCATACCTTTAGCTTTCAGAACTTTAGCCAGGTTGTGGAACACTTCAGAACCCATACGTACGGCTTCTTTCAGGGATTTCGCGCCAACTGGCTGAATCATGAATTCCTGAATATCAACGTTGTTGTCTGCGTGCTCACCACCGTTGATGATGTTCATCATTGGTACAGGCATGGAGTATTTGCCTGGGGTGCCGTTCAGTTCAGCGATGTGCTCGAACAGTGGCATACCTTTCGCAGCAGCAGCCGCTTTGGCGTTTGCCAGAGAAACTGCCAGGATTGCGTTCGCACCGAAGTTAGATTTGTTTTCAGTACCGTCCAGATCGATCATGATCTTGTCGATGCCAGCCTGGTCTTTGGCGTCTTTGCCAAGGATTGCCTGAGCAATAGGACCGTTTACAGCGCCAACCGCTTTCAGTACGCCTTTGCCCAGGAAGCGGGATTTGTCGCCATCGCGCAGTTCCAGCGCTTCGCGAGAACCAGTAGAAGCACCTGATGGAGCAGCAGCCATACCAACGAAACCACCTTCCAGGTGAACTTCGGCTTCAACGGTCGGGTTACCACGGGAGTCGATGATTTCACGACCGATGACTTTAACGATTTTGGACATTAGATTTTCCTCAGTACAAGTTAAACTAAAACTCCAGACAAACAACGCGTACCAAAGGTACGCGTTGCCGTTCTAACTTTTTTTACTTCGCCTGACGCTTCTGGTAGTCGCTGGCGGCCTTCACGAAGCCTGCAAACAGCGGATGCCCGTCACGTGGCGTTGAAGTAAATTCCGGGTGGAACTGGCAGGCGACAAACCACGGATGGTTTGGCACTTCAATGATCTCGACTAACTGATCATCCCCGGAGCGGCCCGCAACACGCAGGCCCGCGGCTTCAATAGGTTTCAACAACATGTTGTTGACTTCATAGCGGTGACGATGGCGCTCGGTGATGACCGGCTCGCCGTACAGCTTGCGAACCACGCTATCGTCAGACAGCTGGCAGGCCTGTGCGCCAAGACGCATGGTGCCACCCAGATCGCTCTTCTCGGTACGGACTTCGACGTTACCTTCTTCGTCACGCCATTCAGTGATAAGCGCCACAACAGGGTACTTACAGTCTGGCACAAATTCCGTAGAGTTCGCGTTTTCCATTCCCGCTACGTTGCGCGCAAATTCGATCAGCGCAACCTGCATACCCAGACAGATGCCGAGGTATGGAATATTGTTTTCACGCGCATAGCGCGCGGTGGCGATCTTGCCTTCAACACCACGGTAGCCGAAGCCGCCAGGGATAAGGATAGCATCCAGATCTTTCAGGATTTCAACGCCACGCGTTTCAACATCCTGCGAATCAATCAGCTTGATGTTCACGGAAACACGGTTCTTCAGACCACCGTGTTTCAGCGCTTCGATCACTGACTTATAGGCATCCGGCAGTTCAATGTACTTGCCGACCATACCGATAGTCACTTCGCCTGCCGGGTTGGCTTCTTCATAAATAACCTGTTCCCATTCAGACAGGTTCGCTTCCGGACAGTTCAAGCTGAATCGTTTACAAATATAATCGTCCAGGCCCTGAGATTTCAACAGGCCCGGGATTTTATAAATGGAATCGACATCTTTCATTGAAATAACGGCTTTTTCAGGCACGTTACAGAACAATGCAATTTTCGCACGTTCGTTCGCCGGAACCGCGCGATCGGAGCGGCAAACCAGGATATCTGGCTGAATACCAATAGAGAGCAGCTCTTTCACAGAGTGCTGAGTCGGCTTGGTTTTCACTTCACCTGCGGCGGCCATGTACGGCACCAGAGTCAGGTGCATGAACAGCGCGTGCTCCCGGCCAATATCTACCGCCAGCTGACGAATCGCTTCCAGGAATGGCAGGGATTCGATATCACCCACGGTACCGCCGATTTCAACCAGCACCACGTCGTGGCCTTCGCCACCCGCAACAATGCGTTCTTTGATTGCGTTAGTGATGTGCGGGATAACCTGAACGGTTGCACCCAGGTAGTCACCACGGCGCTCTTTACGCAGAACGTCGGAGTAGATGCGGCCAGTCGTGAAGTTGTTACGACGGGTCATTTTGGTGCGGATGAAACGCTCGTAGTGGCCAAGATCCAGATCGGTTTCAGCGCCGTCTTCAGTAACGAACACTTCCCCGTGTTGGATTGGGCTCATGGTGCCCGGATCGACGTTGATGTACGGATCCAGTTTCATCATGGTCACATTGAGGCCACGGGCTTCAAGAATGGCTGCGAGGGAGGCTGCGGCAATGCCTTTACCCAGAGAGGATACGACCCCGCCGGTCACAAAAATATAGTTCGTTGTCATGCTGAACCTGAGAAGTTAGGGTGAAACGATGGAATAACCAGGACGGGAAAGTAGTATACCCGAACACGGCGAGCGCCACAAACTTTCATTCTCCGTCCCCATTCCAGGCCATGACAAACATAAGGAGTGAGAAAATAGCCCCTTTTGGGTAAATGTTTTTGACGCAAATCAAGCGCTTGTCATTTAAAAAATCACACAAATTGCGCTTGATCGCAAAATCTCGTTAGAGATCAGATTCCTGGCGCTTTACTTCCTGCCAGACTTCTTCCATCGTTTCGAGGTCAATTCCGCTCATTTCCAGGCCTCGCGAGGCGACAATCCGCTCAACTTCGCGAAAGCGTCGTTCGAATTTTAGGTTGGCTTTTTGCAGGGCGGTTTCCGCTTTTACACCCAGGTGGCGAGAAAGGTTGACGGTCGCAAACAGCAGGTCGCCCATCTCTTCCTCAAGCTTTGCTTCATCCACTACCGCCTGCTGCGCTTCGTGCATGACTTCGTCAATCTCTTCGTGCACTTTATCCAGCACAGGGCCGAGGGAGGTCCAGTCAAAACCGACGGCGGAGCAGCGCTTCTGGATTTTATGCGCGCGCATCAGCGCGGGCAGGCTCAGTGGAATATCATCCAGCGCCGAGTGCTGGGATCTTTCCGCTCGCTCGGCGCTTTTGATCTGCTCCCAGCGGGCCAGCACCTCAGCGCTGTTCCCTGCGGTGGCATCGCCGAAGATATGGGGATGACGGCGCTCAAGCTTGTCGCTGATGGCAGCGCAGATATCGTCAAAGTTAAAGCGCCCCTCTTCCTGCGCCATTTGCGCATAGAACACCACCTGGAACAGCAGATCGCCCAGCTCGCCGCGCAGGTCGTCAAAATCTTCGCGGGAAATAGCGTCCAGCACCTCATAGGTCTCTTCGAGGGTATAAGGCGCGATGGTGGCGAAAGTCTGCTCTTTGTCCCACGGGCAGCCGTTTTCCGGGTCGCGCAGGCGTTTCATGATGCCAAGCAGGCGGTCGATTTGAGTCATAGTGTTTTCCATTAAAAAAACAAGCCGGGCGGCGGCAAAGCCTTACCCGGCCTACAGAAGAGTGTGTTTAACCGCCGTGCAGACGACGCGCGTCTATCACATCCGGCACCTGGTTCAGTTTGCCGAGCACGCGGCCCAGCACCTGCAGGTTGTAGATTTCGATGGTCATATCGATGGTGGCAAGCTGCTCGCGGGTATCGCTGCGGCTGGCGACGCCCAGCACGTTGACCTTCTCGTTGGCGAGAATGGTCGTGATGTCGCGCAGCAGGCCGCTGCGGTCGTTGGCGGTAACGCGCACCACCAGCGAGTAACCAGCGGAATAGCTCTCACCCCAAACCGCTTCCACGATGCGCTCCGGCGCATGCGACTGCAGCTCGGCAAGCTGGTCACAGTCGGAACGGTGAATCGAAATCCCGCGTCCCTGGGTGATAAAGCCGACGATATCGTCGCCCGGAATAGGCTGGCAGCAGCGGGCAATGTGGTGCATCAGGTTACCTACGCCTTCAACCACCACGCGGCCGTTGTCTTTGCTGCGCTGCTGCGGGGCGTAGGTTTTCTGCTGCAGCTGCTTCAGCGCCGCCGCGTCCTGCTCTGCCGCGCTTGGCTTATTGAACTGCGCCTGCAGGAAGTTCACCATCTGATTCAGACGGATATCACCGCCGCCAATGGCCGCTAACAGCTCGTCAAGCTCGTTAAAGTTGTAGCGCGGCAGCAGGAATTTCTCCGCCTCTTTCAGGCTTATCCCGATATGCTCCAGCTCGTCGTCAAGGATCTGGCGACCGGCAAGAATGTTCTTGTCACGATCCTGTTTACGGAACCAGGCGTGAATTTTCGATCGCCCGCGGCTGGTGGTGACGTAGCCCAGGTTCGGGTTTAGCCAGTCACGGCTCGGGTTGGGCTGCTTCTGGGTAATGATCTCAATCTGGTCACCCATCTGCAGTTGATAGGTGAACGGTACGATACGTCCGCCGATTTTCGCCCCGATGCAGCGGTGTCCCACATCGCTGTGGATGTGGTAGGCAAAATCGAGCGGCGTAGAGCCCGCCGGCAGGTCGACAACGTCCCCTTTTGGGGTAAAGACGTACACGCGATCGTCAAAGACCTGGCTACGTACTTCGTCGAGCATCTCGCCGGAGTCGGCCATCTCTTCCTGCCACGCAATCAGCTTGCGTAGCCAGGCAATGCGGTCTTCGTGGCCAGAACGCGCTCCGCCGGACGTGCCTTCTTTGTATTTCCAGTGCGCGGCCACGCCCAGCTCGGCGTCTTCGTGCATCTGTTTGGTGCGGATCTGAATCTCGACCGTTTTGCCGCCAGGGCCAAGCACAACGGTATGGATAGACTGATAGCCGTTCGGTTTGGGGTTAGCGACATAGTCATCGAACTCATCGGGAAGATGACGGAAGTGAGTGTGTACTATCCCCAGCGCGGCGTAGCAGTCCTGCAGACGCTCCGCCACGATACGCACGGCGCGCACGTCAAACAGCTCGTCAAAGGCGAGGTGTTTCTTCTGCATTTTGCGCCAGATGCTGTAGATATGCTTAGGCCGGCCGTAGACTTCGGCGCGCACGTTCTCTTCTTTCATCGCCTGGCGCAGCCCGCCGACAAATTCCTCGATATAGTGCTCGCGGTCGATACGGCGCTCGTGCAGGAGTTTGGCAATACGTTTATATTCCGCCGGGTGCAGATAGCGGAAGCAGTAATCTTCCAGCTCCCATTTCAGCTGACCAATCCCTAAGCGGTTCGCCAGCGGCGCATAGATGTTTGTACACTCTTTGGCAGCCAGCACGCGCTCGTCTTCCGGCGCATCCTTCACCTCTCGCAGGTGGGCAATACGCTCGGCCAGCTTGATGACCACGCAGCGGAAATCATCCACCATGGCCAGCAGCATCCGGCGAACGTTATCGACCTGCTCTGAGGAGACGGAATCGGTGTGCGCGGCTTTAAGCTGGCGGATAGCCGCCATATCGCGTACGCCGTGGATCAGCGCGACGACGGATTTCCCGACGCTGTCGCGCAGTACGTCTTCGCTGACCACGTCCGCATCCGCGAGGGGGAAGAGAAGCGCGGCCTGCAGCGTTTCAATATCCATGTTCAGCATGGATAAGATTTCCACCATCTCCACGCCGCGCCACAGGAGAAGATCGGCATCCGGATGCCCCTGCGTGGTGCGCAGACAATAGGCCCAGGTTTCGGTTAAGCGTTCACACGACTGCTGGCTGGAAATTCCCAGACTTGCGATCCATTTTTGTGGGTCAAATTCCCCAGCTTTATTGAGATGTGCACTTCTTACCGCAACCATTGTCCTCTCCTTTAGGGACCTGGGCCTGTCGAAGTCGACAAGCCAAACAAATTAGATGTGCTCGAACAACACCATCGATTCCAGATGTCCAGTGTGCGGGAACATGTCCAGCATTGCCAGACGCTGAATCTGGTAACCCGCGCTGATTAATGCCTCGCTGTCCCGGGCAAGCGTTGCCGGGTTACAGGAAACATAGACCACACGCTTCGGCGCGAGTTTAATAATATGTGCCATCACACCCGGGGCACCGGCACGCGCCGGGTCGAGCAAAATTTTATCAAAGCCCTGCTTTGCCCACGGCTGTTGGGTGACATCTTCCTCAAGATTTTGATGAAAGAATGTCACATTTTGCAAGCCGTTCTGCAGCGCGTTCTCCTGCCCTTTCGCCACCAGCGCCTCAACGCCTTCCACGCCGACGACGCTGGCCGCTTCTCGCGCCAGCGGCAGCGTGAAGTTGCCCATTCCGCAGAACAGGTCGAGCACCCGATCGCTTTTCTGAACGTCCAGCCACGCCAGCGCTTTCTCAACCATCAGTTGGTTAACGCCATCATTCACCTGAATGAAATCCCGCGGGCTGAACGTTAAGCGTAGCCCGTTTGACGCATACCAGGGCGCCTCACCGGTAACCTGCTCAAGTATCTCGCTTTGTGGTGCAAGGAAAAGCGCCAGGTCGTGGGAATGCGAAAAGCGTTCCAGTTTTTCGCGATCTTTTTTCGACAACGGCGCGGTATGGCGCAGGACCATCAGCGGTCCATTGTTTGCCATGACCAGTTCGACATGCCCGAGATGGCTAACGCCGTCCAGCCCGGAAAGACAGGTGCGCACTTCCGGAAGCAACGCCTCAAGATGGGGCACCAAAATGGGGCACTGCTGCACATCGACAATGTCGCTGGAACCGGCCTTGCGAAACCCCATCTCCAGCCGAGCCGTTTTTGGCTGATAGCTGAGGCTCAGGCGCGCGCGTCGACGATAGCCCCAGGGCACATCGGCGAGAATTTCGTTAACGTCATGTTTAAGCTGACGCGCCAGCGCGCGGCTTTTGCTTTTTTGCTGTAATTCTGTGCTCGCATGCTGTTGCTGGCAGCCCCCGCAAACGCCAAAATGTGGGCAGCGGGGCTTCACGCGCTCCGGGCTATCGTTGAGGCGACGCTTAACCTGTCCGCGCGCGAACTGGCGTTTATCTTCCGTCAGCGTAATTTCTGCTCGTTCTGTTGGCAGTAAACCTGTTATAAACAGAGCCTTACCATTGTGACGTGCCACTCCCTGACCAAACGGATCGAGGTCCGTGGCTTCAACAGTAATGATTTGACGCGTCGTCACGCGTCGCTTTGCAGAGTAGAATTGCGCCATCGCCGAGATTTTTCTCATATAAACATAATTATCTTAATTGTCCCATAACGGAACGCCATGACCAACTACAGCCTGCGCGCGCGCATGATGATTTTGATCCTCGCCCCCACCGTTCTCATCGGTTTGCTGCTGAGTATCTTCTTTGTGGTGCACCGCTATAACGATTTGCAGCGGCAGCTGGAGGATGCAGGTGCCAGCATTATCGAACCGCTTGCCGTGTCCAGCGAGTACGGCATGAACCTGCAAAACCGCGAATCCATTGGTCAGTTAATCAGCGTGCTCCACCGCCGCCACTCGGACATCGTACGAGCCATTTCCGTTTACGACGAACATAACCGCCTGTTTGTCACCTCGAATTTTCATCTCGATCCTGCGGCTCTGAAGATCCCGGACGGTACGCCATTCCCGCGCCATCTCACCGTACTGCGGCGCGGCGATATCATGATCCTGCGCACGCCGATCGTATCGGAAAGCTATTCCCCCGATGAGTCTGCGCAATCCGATGCCAAATCCAGCAACAATATGCTGGGATATGTGGCGCTGGAGCTGGATCTCAAGTCGGTCCGGCTACAGCAGTACAAAGAAATTTTTATCTCTGGCGTGATGATGCTGTTCTGCATTGGCATTGCGCTGATCTTCGGCTGGCGCCTGATGCGCGACGTGACGGGCCCCATCCGCAACATGGTTAATACGGTTGACCGCATCCGCCGCGGCCAGCTCGACAGCCGGGTGGAAGGGTTTATGCTGGGTGAGCTGGACATGCTGAAGAACGGCATCAACTCGATGGCCATGTCGCTGGCGGCGTATCACGAAGAGATGCAGCACAACGTTGACCAGGCCACGTCCGACCTGCGCGAAACGCTGGAGCAGATGGAGATCCAGAACGTTGAGCTGGATCTGGCGAAAAAGCGCGCCCAGGAAGCGGCACGTATTAAGTCGGAATTCCTTGCCAATATGTCGCACGAGCTGCGTACGCCGCTCAATGGCGTGATCGGCTTTACCCGCCTGACGCTGAAAAGCGAGCTTAACCCGACTCAGCGCGATCACCTGCACACCATTGAACGTTCGGCCAACAACCTGCTGGCGATCATCAACGACGTGCTCGACTTCTCCAAGCTGGAAGCGGGCAAGCTGATCCTGGAGAGTATTCCGTTCCCGCTGCGCAGTACGCTCGATGAGGTGGTGACGCTGCTCGCGCACTCGTCGCACGACAAAGGCCTTGAGCTGACGCTTAATATTAAAAACGACGTGCCGGATAACGTCATTGGCGATCCGCTGCGCCTGCAGCAGGTCATTACCAACCTTGTCGGGAATGCGATTAAATTCACCGAAAGCGGTAACATCGACATTCTGGTAGAAAAACGCTCCATCAGCAGCAATAAGGTGCAGATTGAAGTCCAGATCCGCGATACCGGCATCGGTATTCCTGAGCGGGATCAGTCGCGTCTGTTCCAGGCGTTCCGTCAGGCGGACGCCAGTATCTCCCGCCGTCATGGCGGTACCGGCCTGGGGCTGGTGATCACCCAGCGTCTGGTGAACGAGATGGGCGGCGATATCTCTTTCCACAGCCAGCCGAACCGTGGTTCAACCTTCTGGTTCCACATTAATCTGGACCTCAATCCGAATGTCCTGACCGATGGCCCGGTGACGGACTGCCTGAAAGGCAAGCGTCTGGCCTACGTCGAACCTAACGCGGCGGCCGCGCAGTGCGCGCTCGATATTTTAAGCACCACGCCGCTGGAGGTGGTCTACAGCCCAACCTTCTCAGCGCTTGCCGTTGAGCACTACGATATTCTGCTGATGGGGATCCCGGTTACCTTCACCGGCGAGCTGACCATGCAGCAGGAGCGGCTGGCGAAAGCCGCCTCAATGACCGACTATCTGCTGCTGGCGCTGCCCTGCCACGCCCAGATTAATGCAGAGGAGTTGAAAAACGACGGAGCCGCCGCGTGTCTGCTGAAGCCGCTCACCGCGACCCGCCTCCTGCCCGCGCTCACGGAGTATTGCCGTCTTAGCCAGCATGCTCTCCCGCTGATTAACGATGAGCAAAAATTGCCCATGAGCGTGATGGCAGTGGATGATAATCAAGCCAACCTGAAGCTGATTGGCGCATTGCTTGAGGACCAGGTTCAGCACGTTGAGCTGTGCACCAGCGGCGCGCAGGCGGTTGAACAGGCGAAGCAGATGCAGTTCGATTTAATCCTGATGGATATTCAGATGCCGGGCATGGATGGCATTCGGGCCTGCGAGCTGATCCACCAGCTGCCGCACCAGCAGCAAACCCCGGTCATTGCGGTCACCGCGCACGCGATGGCCGGCCAGAAAGAGAAGCTGCTGAGCGCCGGAATGAATGACTATCTGGCGAAGCCCATCGATGAAGAGAAACTTCATAATCTGCTGTTACGCTATAAGCCGGGTCACATTGGCGGGACGTACACGGTTTCCAGCGAGCCGATTGAAATCAGCGTTAACCAGAACGCGACCTTTGACTGGCAGCTTGCCCTGCGCCAGGCGGCGGGTAAACCCGATTTAGCCCGCGAAATGCTGCAAATGCTGGTCGCATTTCTGCCGGAAATTCGCAATAAGGTGGAAGAGCAGCTGGTGGGTGAAAATCCGGAAGCGCTGCTGGAAGCGATCCACAAGCTGCACGGCAGCTGCGGGTACAGCGGCGTACCGCGGCTGAAAAACCTTTGCCAGCTGCTGGAGCAGCAGCTGCGTGCCGGCACGCCGGAATCGGAGCTTGAACCGGAGTTCCTGGAGCTGCTGGATGAAATGGATAACGTAACGCGCGAAGCGACGAAGTTGCTGGGAAGCTGAGATAAAAGCCCGGTGGCGCTACGCTTACCGGGCCTGCAATTGCGGGTGCGGCCTGATGCCCTCACCCCGATCCTCTCCCACAGGGAGAGGGAGAACTACATTCCCTGCCCCACTTTCAGCACCGCCGCGATATTCCTGGCGGCCATCCTGACGTTCTCGCTGGCATTTTCCAGCGCATCCTCCAGCGAGCAGATGGTGTAAATCACGCTAAACACCGCATCAATGCCGTGATCGTGTACCACGCCAACGTCCGCCGTCAGGCTGCCTGCAATGCCGATGACGGGTTTGTTAAAGCGTTTCGCCACTTTCGCCACGCCCACCGGAACTTTGCCGTGGATCGTCTGGCTGTCGATGCGGCCTTCTCCCGTGATCACCAGATCCGCATCGGCCACCTGGTCGGCCAGGTGTAGCGCATCGGTCACGATCTCAATACCCTGGCGAAGCTGCGCGCCGCAAAAAGCGTACAGCGCGGCCCCCATGCCACCCGCCGCGCCGCCGCCAGCAATGTTTAGCACGTCGATATCCAGATCCCGGGCAATGACTCTCGCATACTGCGCCAGCGCGTTGTCCAGTGTGACGATCATCTCGGGAGTCGCCCCCTTTTGCGGGCCAAATACGGCTGACGCGCCGTCCTCACCGGTGAGCGGATTCGTCACATCACAGGCGACCTCTATCCGGCACTCCGCCAGACGTCTGTCCAGCCCGCTCAGGTCGATACGCGCGAGTTTTCCCAGCTCGCCCCCGCCCTGCCCAAGGGGCTGCCCGCTGTCGTCCAGCAGCTTTGCCCCCAACGCCTGCACCATCCCTGCTCCGCCGTCATTGGTGGCGCTGCCGCCAATGCCGATGATGATATGCTTAACGCCTGCGTCCAGCGCGTGACGAATAAGTTCGCCCGTGCCCCACGAGGTGGTTTTCAGGGGATTACGCTGCGAAGGGACGACCAGCTCCAGGCCGCTAGCCGCCGCCATTTCAATAAAGGCACTCTGCTCGTCACCGGATAAGCCATAAAATCCTTCCACGCGCTCACCCAGCGGGTCGGTCACCGGAACATGTACAATGCGTCCCTGCGTTGCCGCGATCATCGCCTCAACCGTTCCTTCGCCACCGTCCGCGACCGGCAGTTTGACGTAAACCGCCTCGGGAAAGATCTCGCGAAAACCACGTTCTATCGCTGTCGCAACCTCAAGCGCACTCAAACTTTCCTTATACGAGTCCGGTGCGATAACAATTTTCATAAGCCATCCTTACGCATAGTCGTTACGTTAAGCATACACCACGTAAAAGACCGTTCGTGGGAGCGGTCCCAATGCGTTTATCGTACCATGCACGGGCGTTTATTGTCGAATGTCCAGTCGGGGATCAGATACTGCATCGCCATCGCATCGTCGCGCGCGCCCAGACCGTGTTTTTGATACAGCTCATGGGCTTTCATAACCTGGTCCATATCCAGCTCAACCCCTAGCCCCGGCGTGGAAGGCACCTGCACCATGCCACCTATGATCTCAAACGGCCGCTTAGTCAGACGCTGATTACCTTCCTGCCAGATCCAGTGCGTGTCGATAGCGGTAATCGTGCCCGGCGCGGCGGCGGCAACGTGCGTGAACATCGCCAGCGACACGTCGAAGTGGTTATTAGAGTGCGAGCCCCAGGTCAGGCCAAACTCGTGGCACATTTGCGCCACGCGCACCGACCCCTGCATCGTCCAGAAGTGCGGGTCTGCCAGCGGAATATCGACGGAGTGCAATGACAGGGTGTGTCCCATCTGACGCCAGTCGGTGGCAATCATATTGGTCGCGGTCGGCAGCCCCGTGGCGCGACGGAATTCCGCCATGACTTCACGGCCAGAGAAGCCCTGTTCAGCCCCACACGGATCTTCCGCATACGCCAGCACGCCTTTCAGCTGCTTACCAATTTTGATCGCTTCATCAAGCGACCACGCACCGTTCGGATCCAGCGTCACGCGCGCCTGCGGGAAACGTTTTGCCAGCGCGGTGACGGCTTCCGCCTCTTCCTCACCGGCCAGCACGCCGCCCTTCAGTTTGAAATCATTAAAGCCATATTTTTCGTACGCGGCTTCCGCCAGGCGCACCACCGCATCCGGGGTCATCGCCTCGTCGTGGCGAAGTCGATACCAGTCGCATTGTTCATCCGGCTGGCTCTGATAAGGCAATGGCGTCAGCCTGCGGTCGCCGACAAAGAAAAGATAGCCCAGCATTTCCACTTCGCTGCGCTGCTGCCCCTCGCCCAACAGCGAGGCAACGTTAACGCCCAGATGCTGACCCAGCAGATCCAGCATCGCGGATTCAATCCCGGTCACCACGTGAATGGTGGTGCGCAGATCGAAGGTCTGCAGGCCACGCCCTCCGGCATCGCGATCGGCAAAGGTATTGCGCACGGTGTTGAGGACATTTTTGTACTCGCCCAGCGTTTTGCCCACCACCAGCGGAATGGCATCTTCCAGCGTCTGGCGGATCTTCTCCCCGCCCGGAATTTCGCCCACGCCCGTATGGCCGGAATTGTCTTTGATAATGACAATATTGCGGGTGAAGAATGGCGCATGCGCGCCGCTCAGGTTCATCAGCATGCTGTCATGGCCCGCAACCGGAACGATCTGCATGGCGGTGACGACAGGGGTAGAAAAAGTACTCATCGTGTAATCCTTTTATCAGTGACGTCCAAAAACAGGGCGCTTACGGTCAAATGTCCAGCCGGGGATCAGGTACTGCATCGGGCCCGCGTCGTTACGCGCGCCGCCCGGTAGCTTTTTATACGCCTCATGGGCTTTATGGATCTGATCCCAGTCAATCTCCACGCCCAACCCCGGCGCATCCGGTACGGCGATCTTGCCGTTGATGATTTCCAGCGGATTTTTCGTCAGGCGGGCTTCCCCTTCCTGCCAAATCCAGTGGGTGTCGATGGCGGTCGGGTTACCCGGCGCCGCCGCGCCAACGTGGGTAAACATCGCCAGCGAAATATCAAAGTGGTTGTTCGAGTGACAGCCCCAGGTCAGCCCCCAGTCATCGCAGAGCTGCGCCACGCGCACTGCACCTGAAAGCGTCCAGAAGTGAGGGTCCGCCAGCGGTATGTCGACGGCGTTCAGCATCACCGCATGACCCATTTCACGCCAGTTGGTGGCGACCATATTGGTCGCGACAGGCAGCCCGGTGGCGCGACGAAACTCGGCCATGACTTCACGGCCCGAGAAGCCCTGCTCCGCACCGCAGGGATCTTCTGCATAGGTCAGGACATCCCCCAGCCCTTTGCACAGGCTAATGGCTTCATCCAGCAGCCATGCGCCGTTGGGATCGACGGTGATCCGCGCATCCGCAAAGCGTTTTTTCAGCGCCCGGACCGTTTCAATCTCCTGCTCGCCGGGCAGCACGCCGCCCTTCAGCTTGAAATCCTTGAAGCCGTAGCGATCCTGCACCGCCTCGGCCAGCCGCACCACCGCGTCGCTGGAGAGCGCTTCCTGGTGGCGCAGGCGATACCAGTCGTGATCGCCCGTGGATCGAGCCAGATAAGGGAGATCGGTCTTATTGCGATCGCCAACGTAGAACAGATAGCCCAGCACCGTTACCGCATCGCGCTGTTTGCCTAGCCCCAGCAGCTCGCAAACCGGAACATTGAGCGCCTTACCCAGCAAGTCGAGCAGGGCGGCCTCCAGCGCGGCGACCGCGTTGACGCGCAGTTCAAACGTCCAGGCACCTTTACCGAACGTATCAAAGTCCGCCGACTGATTGCCCTTATGGACCCGCTGAACGACCTTGTTCAGGCGGGCGACCTCCTGACCCAGGACCAGCGGAATGGCATCGACCAGCGTCTGGTAAATCACCTCTCCGCCCGGGGCTTCGCCCACGCCGGTATTCCCTGAGCTGTCTTTCAGCACGACGATATTACGGGTAAACCAGGCGCTATGCGCACCGCCAATGTTGAGCAGCATGCTGTCCTGCCCGGCTACCGGAATGACCTTCATCTCCGTAACGGTTGGGCTCGATTGCGTTGTCATCATCCACGCTCCGCAACAGGTTTAAGTTCGACGCGTTTGATATCCCCAACCAGCACCAGGTAACTCAGCACCGCCACCAGCGCATGCACACCCACGTAGATCAGCGCACCGTTGAAAGAGCCGGTGGTGCCGACGATGTAGCCGATAGCGATAGGCGTAACAATCCCGGAGATGTTGCCGAACATGTTGAACAGACCGCCGCTCAGGCCGCTGATCTCTTTCGGTGCCGTATCCGCCATCACCGCCCAGCCCAGCGCGCCAATGCCTTTGCCGAAGAAGGCCATCGCCATAAAGCCGATAATCATCCATTCGGCGTTGACGTAGTTACAGAACACCATGGTCATGGAGAGCAGCATGCCGAGCACAATCGGGGTTTTACGCGCGATGTTCAGCGAGCCGGTCCGGCGCATCAGCCAGTCGGAAATCACTCCGCCGAGCACGCCACCGACGAAGCCGCAGATTGCCGGAACCGACGCGACAAATCCCGCTTTCAGAATCGACATGCCGCGAGCCTGCACCAGGTACACCGGGAACCAGGTGATGAAGAAGTAGGTTAAGGCGTTAATACAGTACTGGCCCAGATAGATGCCGATCATCATGCGCGAGCCGACGAGCTGCTTGATCTGCGCCCATTTCTGGCTGAACGGGACTTTTGCTTTTGCGGATTTCTGATCCATATTGATCAGCGCGCCACCTTCCGCGATGTACTCCAGCTCTTTTTTGTTCACGCCAGGGTGCTGGTTGGGTTCGTGGATCACTTTCAGCCAGACGAAGCTGATGACGATCCCAAGTCCGCCCATGAAGAAGAAGACGTGCGACCAGCCCACCTCATGCGTCAGCCAGCCCATGATTGGCGCGAAGATCACCGTTGCGAAGTACTGTGCGGAGTTGAAAATCGCCACCGCCGTTCCCCTCTCCTGCGCCGGGAACCAGGCAGCGACAATGCGGCTGTTCCCCGGGAAGGAAGGTGCTTCCGCTAAGCCTACCAGGAAGCGCAGCGTGAAGAGCGCCACGATAATGCCGAAGCCGCTGAAGATATCGACGAACCCCTGTAACAGGGTAAACATCGACCAGATAAAGATGGACCAGAAATAGACGCGTTTAGATCCAAAACGGTCCAGCAGCCAGCCGCCAGGAATTTGCCCGATGACGTAGGCCCATGAGAATGCGGAGAAAACGTAACCCATGCCCACCGGATCAAGGCCGATGTCTTTTGCCATTTCCGAACCGGCAATCGACAGCGTGGCGCGGTCACCATAGTTAAAGGATGTGACGATAAACAGCATCACCACTATCCAGTAGCGGGCGTTGGTGCGCTTTTCAGCGCTGCTCGCTGCGTGGCTTAATGTACTCATTGTTGCACTCCTGAAACATAGCTTTCGCCTGGTTCATTCTGTACAGCACCGGTAGGGTAATCAGAATGAGATTGGTGTTTTGTCGTTTTGGTACGGCCTGACGCCGTTTTATAGTGACCGGAAAAGTATATGAAGGAGTGCCTCATCACCTCACCGTGCAGAAACACAGTATTAAAGGATGTATGAGAGGTTGTTTATGGCATAAGCCCAGGGGAATGGAAGGTGGTTCACGGAATTGGCGTTTGGAGCGGGATGTATCGCCGGGCGGCGGCTACGCCTGACCCGGCCTACACAACTATTTAAGGAGAGTTGCCCAGTGCTCGACCCACGGGTTCGATTCGCTTTCGGGTTCAGGATGCTCCCCGGCATCAATCAGCAGCATCTCGCCGACGCGCTGGGCGCTCTGTTCCTGCAGGAGCGCATCGAACTGCTTGCCGCCGCCGCAGAAGTTAGCGTAAGAACTGTCGCCCAGAGCAATGATGCCGTAGTGCACGTCCGGCTGATAGCCAAGCTGGTCTTTAATGCCCTGAAACAGCGGCACGATGCTGTCCGGCAGATCGCCCTGCCCGGTGGTGGAGGTCACCACCAGAATGTATTTATCTGTATACTTTTCCCAGTCTGCCAGTTCCGGATCTTCATAGACCGTGGCTTTATGGCCCTGGCTGGCGAGTATTGCCTCAGCCTCTTCCGCTACCAGCAGCGAGTTGCCGTACATTGTCCCGACAAAAATGCCTACTTCAGCCATGATGTTTTCCCATAATGAATGCGCTTACCGTTCATCCTGAACGTTGCCCGATACAAACTCAACCCTTTCATTTTCGGGGAGTTGGCCCAGCCAGCCAAACTGTGACAGCGCCTGCATCCAGACGTCGTCCAGCCCAGCACGGATAGTCAGCGGCTCGCCGGTAAACGGGTGCGTCAGGCTCAGCTCGCTGGCGTGAAGCATCAGACGATGGCAGCCAAAGTGTTCGGCCGCACTGCGGTTCTGGCGCAAATCACCGTGTTTGCTGTCGCCAATAATCGGATGGCGCAGGTGCGCAAGATGGCGCCGCAGCTGGTGCTTACGCCCGGTTTTAGGCAGAAGCTCAACCAGGCTGTAGCGTGTGGTCGGAAATTTGCTGGTTGCAACCGGCATTTCGGTCGTCGCCATGCCGCGATAATCCGTCACCGCGGGCTGCGGACCTTTGTCATCGCGGGCAAATTTATCGGCGATTTTGTCCAGCTCCTCTACCAGCGGATAGTCCAGCGTGGCGGCTTCCGTCAGCCAGCCGCGCACGATCGCGTGGTAGCGCTTTTGCATCTGATGCTGTTCAAACTGCTGTGACAGCAAACGCCCCGCCTCGCTGGAAAGCCCCATCAGCAGCACGCCGGAGGTCGGCCTGTCGAGACGATGGGCGGTAAAAACATGCTGACCAATCTGGTCGCGAACGGTCTGCATCACCACCACTTTCTCATCGCGATCGAGCCAGCTGCGGTGTACCAGCCAGCCTGACGGTTTATTCACCGCTACCAGCCACTCGTCCTGATAGAGGATCTCAAGCGTCATGCATCTTCACCGGCAAACAGGGCATCCAGTTTTTCCAGTTCGACCAGCATCACGTCGCGCGCAGGGTGCGTCGCCTCGAGCGCCATTTCATAGTAGGGAGAGACAGCAAACGCCTGCGGCAGCGGGTGACCGCCCTCAAGCAGGGCGTGCATGCGCGGAATTAACACCCACTGCAGCCATTCAAACGGGGCCAGCGTATCCAGGCAGAAGGGCTGAGTGCTCGCGAACGCTTCTGGCTGCGGCGCGGTCTCCTGCCACAGCTGATGTTGGCGCAAAAGGGCTTCGATGGCGTGCAACTGAGCACGAACGCTATCGTGTTGCGTCATAGTAACCTCAACTGAAAAAGTGAACGGCGCGCAGCATAGCATTGCGGAAGGCAGAAATAAAAAAAGGGAGCACTGTAAAAACAGTGCTCCCGGTTCGTTTCGCAGCATTCCAGCTACAATTCGTGCTCCCTGCTCATCCGTGACAACTTTTCCTGAAGCCCGAAGGCCTGGTCATCCGTAAGCCGATGCATCCTGCACACATCTTCCTGACGCGTTTGTCTCATCCTGAAACATCCTGGCCTTCCTGACCCACCGACCATCCTGACCGGCTCTCATTCTCCTTCCTGGAGGTGTCCCTTACGCATCCTGCGTTATCCACTTCGCTTCATCCTGAAGCCTTCCTGCAGCGCCATCCTGACGAGTCCTGTGTGAGAAACGCCATCATCCTGATGTTCGTTTCTCGTGTCGGCGTCCTGTCGACGGAGATAGAATCCGCTATTCCGCTTCGTCTTACAACCCACTCAGCCGGAGTTGTAAGACGCACAGGCTCCCTAAAAATAATAGGATGAACAACTAATCTATTGAAAAATAGAGTGTTATTAATCTGAATTTAATAAGGTAATACTGAATGTTCCAGCGATCTCTCACAAACCTTGTAAGAGATCTCTCACACGCGCTGTAGCAGCATGGATTACAGAAGGGGCTCAAGTCGGGTGAGGAAATCCGCAAGAGAGGGGGCGAGAGTCTCGCGATTGCGGGTGCCGATAGTCTCTTTAACCACTTCACCTGACAGGTTACAGACGGATAACACATCCAGTTCGCTGTCCAGCGTGGCAATAAAGAGCGTCGGAGAAAGCTTAAGGCGTTTTTGCGTGACCAGATGACCAATCAGGTTTTCCTGAACACGCTGCAGATCGTCTTCGCTCCAGGTCTGCAACAGCGTCAGCGTGATATCAGCAAAGCGCGCGGGCATATCCCCTGCGAACTGCGTGGTATAAAACGCGTGAACCGCTGGTTGTACCACAATGTCCATTGCACGCTCAACCGCATTTACATTTTGCTCGCCGTCGAAAGGTTTTGGCTGCCAGATAACGTAATCGTCGACTGAAGAGATAATGCACGGCGAGGGTACGCCATACAAATCAGTGCTTTGTGGCCATGTTCCGTGCTTTTCATGCCATGCATCGCAGTAGCGGGCCGTGAAGGTAGTGAGGGCATTTGCAGTTTCGATGTCCACCGATTTCTCTCTTCTTGTCAGACAGGATAAACTCAGGCCATAAGTGTACCTGTAAAGTGGCTATGAAACATGTCTTACGAAAATCATCAGGCGTTAACCGGCTTAACGCTGGGTAAATCGACCGATTACCGCGATACCTACGATGCAAGCCTGCTGCAGGGCGTGCCGCGCAGCCTGAACCGCGATCCTCTGGGCCTGCATGCGGATGCCTTGCCGTTTGTCGGCGGTGACATCTGGACGCTGTACGAACTCTCGTGGCTTAACGCGCGCGGTCTGCCGCAGGTGGCAGTGGGCCACGTTGAGCTGGATTACGCCAGCGTTAATCTCGTGGAATCCAAAAGCTTTAAGCTCTATCTCAACAGCTTTAACCAGACTAAATTCAACAGCTGGGACGACGTTCAGCACACCCTGGAACGTGATTTAAGCGCCTGCGCGCAGGGAAAGGTGAGCGTTTCACTGTATCGCCTGCACGAGCTGGAAGGGCAGCCAGTCGCCCGCTTCAACGGGACCTGCATCGACGATCAGGATATCGAGGTGGAGAATTATGAATTCAGCGCCGATTACCTCGAAAACGCGGCGAGCGGCAAAGTGGTTGAAGAGACGCTGGTCAGCCATCTGCTGAAATCTAACTGCCTGATCACCCACCAGCCGGACTGGGGCTCGGTGCAGATCCAGTACCGCGGCCCGAAAATTGACCGGGAAAAGCTGCTGCGCTACCTGGTGTCTTTCCGCCATCACAACGAATTCCACGAGCAGTGCGTGGAGCGCATCTTTAGCGATATTCAGCGTTTCTGCCAGCCAGAAAAACTGAGCGTTTATGCGCGCTATACCCGCCGGGGCGGTCTGGACATCAACCCGTGGCGCACCAACACCGATTTTGTGCCGGCAACGGGACGGCTGGTGCGTCAGTAATATAAATATTTTCACAATATGCGCGGTATCTTCCGCGCTTTAGGTTGTGAAACGTCACGCGCCAGGGCTATTGTAATCAACAGGGAAAGACGATAATCGTCCCGTAAGGAGCTCACTTGATTACACATATTAGCCCGCTTGGCTCAATGGATATGTTGTCGCAGCTGGAAGTGGACATGCTTAAGCGCACGGCCAGCAGCGATCTTTATCAACTGTTTCGTAACTGTTCACTTGCCGTACTGAACTCCGGAAGCCTGACAGATAACAGTAAAGAACTGCTGTCCCGCTTCGAAAGCTTTGATATCAACGTGCTGCGCCGCGAGCGTGGCGTGAAGCTTGAAGTCATCAACCCGCCGGAAGAGGCCTTTGTCGACGGGCGCATCATTCGTTCACTTCAGGCTAACCTGTTTGCCGTGCTGCGTGACATTCTGTTTGTTAACGGGCAGATCCACAACGCAGGCCGTTTCCAGCATCTCGACCTGGAAAGCTCGGTCCATATCACCAACCTGGTGTTCTCCATTTTGCGTAACGCCCGGGCCCTGCACGTTGGCGAAGCGCCGAACATGGTCGTCTGCTGGGGCGGCCACTCCATTAACGAAACTGAATACCTTTATGCGCGTCGGGTGGGCACCCAGCTCGGCCTGCGCGAGCTGAATATCTGTACCGGCTGCGGTCCGGGTGCGATGGAAGCGCCAATGAAAGGTGCCGCAGTAGGTCACGCGCAGCAGCGTTACAAAGAGGGACGGTTTATTGGCATGACCGAGCCGTCAATCATTGCCGCTGAGCCGCCTAACCCGCTGGTTAACGAGCTGATTATCATGCCGGATATCGAGAAACGTCTTGAAGCGTTTGTCCGTATCGCCCACGGCATTATCATCTTCCCGGGCGGCGTAGGGACAGCGGAAGAGCTGCTCTACCTGCTGGGTATTCTGATGAACCCGGCCAACAAAGATCAGGTTCTGCCGCTGATCCTGACCGGGCCAAAAGAGAGCGCCGACTACTTCCGCGTGCTGGACGAGTTTATCGTGCACACGCTGGGCGAAGCCGCGCGTCGTCACTATCGCATCATCATTGACGATGCCGCAGAAGTGGCGCGCCAGATGAAAAAAGCGATGCCGCTGGTAAAAGAAAACCGTCGCGATACCGGCGATGCGTACAGCTTTAACTGGTCAATCCGTATCGCGCCGGACCTGCAGATCCCGTTCGAGCCAACGCACGAAAATATGGCGAACCTGAAACTCTATCCGGACCAGCCGGTGGAAGTCCTGGCTGCCGATCTGCGTCGTGCCTTCTCCGGGATTGTGGCGGGCAACGTGAAAGAGATGGGCATCCGCGCCATTGAACAGTACGGTCCATACAAGATCCACGGCGATCCGGAGATGATGCGCCGCATGGACGACATGCTGCAGGGCTTTGTCGCCCAGCACCGCATGAAGCTGCCGGGCTCAGCCTATATTCCTTGCTACGAAATCTGCACATAACGCTCAACAGCATCTGATTAAAGCCGGGTCGCCCTGTTGCGCGTCCCGGCTTTTTTATTACCGAGGTAATTCATACGCATCACTTATGTCTTTTACAAACTATGCGCAAACGCAAACGATTACCTGGTTTTTTCAACCGTAAATTATCAGCCTTAATCCAAATTACCTGCCAGAAAATACTAAAAACCCATTTCTTTACAGCTAAAGACACCTATATCACGGGCCAGTCTTTCAGCTCACATGTCGTTGGTGGTAGCCTTCGCGCCCGTAAATTCTCTTTGGCGTTTTTTTAACAGATAAATGGTCTAAAGATGCCCACATCATAAGTGGATTATTGCATTTGGGATCAGGATCACTGATAGATTCATAACTAGAATGTATCTTTCCGCCCGCCAATAGTTACGGGCAAAAATTATTAAAAAACCGTCACTGAACGAATTTCATATTACCGTCAGGCACTTTTTCATCGGATTTGACTAAAAACCTGACAATTCGCTTCCTCCAGGAGATACAGATGGAAACCACTCAAACCAGCACCGTTGCTTCGATTGAATCCCGAAGTGGTTGGCGCAAAACGGATACCATGTGGATGCTTGGCCTTTACGGCACGGCAATCGGCGCTGGTGTACTGTTCCTTCCTATCAACGCAGGCGTCGGCGGTCTGATCCCGCTGATCATTATGGCTATCATTGCTTTCCCGATGACCTTCTTTGCACACCGCGGTCTGACCCGCTTCGTGCTGTCCGGTAAAAACCCGGGTGAAGACATCACTGAAGTGGTTGAAGAGCATTTCGGCGTGGGCGCAGGTAAACTGATTACCCTGCTCTACTTCTTCGCGATTTACCCTATCCTGTTGGTTTACAGCGTGGCGATCACCAACACCGTTGAAAGCTTCATGCTGCACCAGCTGCACATGACGCCGCCACCGCGTGCCATCCTGTCTCTGATCCTGATTGTCGGCATGATGACCATCGTGCGCTTCGGTGAGCAGATGATTGTGAAAGCGATGAGCGTACTGGTGTTCCCGTTTGTGGCCGCACTGATGCTGCTGGCCTGCTACCTGATCCCACAGTGGAACGGCGCAGCGCTGGAAACCCTGTCCCTGAGCAGCGCATCGGCAACCGGTAACGGCCTGCTGATGACCCTCTGGCTGGCGATTCCGGTGATGGTGTTCTCCTTCAACCACTCCCCAATCATCTCCTCTTTCGCCGTGGCGAAACGTGAAGAGTACGGTAATGGCGCAGAGAAGAAGTGCTCCAGCATCCTGGCGCGCGCTCACATCATGATGGTACTGACCGTTATGTTCTTCGTCTTCAGCTGCGTACTGAGCCTCTCCCCGGCGGATCTGGCGGCAGCGAAAGAGCAGAACATCTCTATTCTGTCTTACCTGGCGAACCACTTTAACGCACCGGTCATTGCGTGGATGGCACCAATCATCGCGATTATCGCCATCACCAAATCCTTCCTGGGCCACTACCTCGGCGCGCGTGAAGGCTTCAACGGTATGGTGATTAAATCTCTGCGCGGTAAAGGCAAGAGCATTGAAATCAACAAGCTGAACAAAATCACTGCACTGTTCATGCTGCTCACCACCTGGGCGGTAGCGACCCTGAACCCAAGCATCCTGGGCATGATTGAAACCCTGGGCGGCCCGGTCATCGCAATGATTCTGTTCCTGATGCCGATGTACGCGATTCAGAAAGTCCCTGCTATGCGCAAGTACAGCGGTCATGTGAGCAACGTCTTTGTGGTTATCATGGGTCTTATCGCAATCTCTGCGATCTTCTACTCCCTGTATACCATGTTCTGATTATCACCCGCGCCGTCTTCGGACGGCGCACTCCTCCCTCTCTGACTGAAAGCAATGGACGCATCATGATTAGCGTATTCGATATCTTCAAAATCGGTATTGGTCCTTCCAGCTCTCACACCGTCGGACCAATGAAAGCCGGTAAGCAGTTCACGGATGACTTGATTGCACGCGGCATCTTGCATGACATTACCCGCGTGGTTGTCGATGTATACGGCTCGCTTTCCCTGACCGGGAAAGGCCACCATACCGATATCGCCATTATCATGGGCCTGGCGGGAAACCTGCCGGATACCGTTGATATTGATGCGATCCCTGGCTTCATCCAGGATGTGAACACCCACGGTCGCCTGCTGCTGGCGAACGGTGAGCATGAGGTTGAATTCCCGGTTGACCACTGCATGAATTTCCATGCGGACAACCTGTCGCTGCACGAAAACGGCATGCGCATTACCGCGCTGGCCGGCGACAAAGCGGTATACAGCCAGACGTATTACTCTATCGGCGGCGGCTTTATCGTCGACGAAGACCACTTTGGTCAAACCAATACCTCTTCTGTCGAAGTGCCGTATCCGTACAAAACGGCGGCGGACCTTCAGCGTCACTGCCAGGAGACGGGCCTTTCCCTCTCCGGCCTGATAATGAAAAACGAGCTGGCACTTCACAGTAAAGAAGAGCTCGAACAGCACTTCACTAACGTCTGGGAAGTGATGCGCGGCGGTATTGAGCGCGGGATCACCACCGAAGGCGTTCTGCCGGGCAAGCTTCGCGTGCCGCGTCGCGCTGCTGCGCTGCGCCGTATGCTGGTGAGCACCGACAAAACGACGACGGACCCGATGGCCGTTGTAGACTGGATCAACATGTTCGCCCTGGCGGTAAACGAAGAGAACGCCGCAGGGGGCCGCGTGGTCACCGCGCCGACTAACGGCGCCTGCGGTATCGTTCCGGCGGTGCTGGCGTACTACGACAAGTTTATCCGAGAAGTGAACGCGAACTCGCTGGCGCGCTACCTGCTGGTCGCCAGTGCGATTGGTTCGCTGTATAAGATGAACGCGTCTATTTCCGGTGCGGAAGTGGGCTGTCAGGGTGAAGTCGGCGTGGCGTGCTCCATGGCGGCGGCGGGTCTGGCCGAACTGCTAGGTGCAAGCCCGACACAGGTGTGCATTGCTGCGGAAATCGGCATGGAACATAACCTGGGACTGACCTGTGACCCGGTTGCCGGACAGGTACAGGTGCCGTGCATCGAACGTAACGCGATTGCCTCAGTGAAGGCGGTGAACGCGGCACGTATGGCGCTGCGCCGCACCAGCGAGCCGCGCGTCTGTCTCGATAAGGTTATCGAAACCATGTACGAAACAGGTAAAGATATGAACGCCAAATACCGCGAAACCTCTCGCGGCGGCCTGGCGATGAAGATCGTGACCTGCGATTAAGCCCCTCAGGAAGCCTCGTTTTGCGAGGCTTCTTCCTGTTTTCCCCACCATTCATAGTTTCACGCTGCTGACAGTGTTACCCTTCACGCATGAGATAGAAGGGAGATTATCTGTGGCCGTTCATTTACTTATCGTCGATGCTCTTAACCTGATCCGCCGTATCCATGCGGTACAGGGGACGCCTTGTAAAGACACCTGTCTGCACGCGCTGGAACAGCTTATCCGCCACAGTGAGCCCACCCATGCGGTCGCGGTATTTGATGACGAAGCCCGCAACACGGGCTGGCGACACCAGCGTCTGCCCGACTACAAAGCCGGACGCGCCCCGATGCCGGACGATCTTCACGCTGAATTGCCCATGCTGCGCGCTGCATTTGAACAGCGGGGCGTTCCCTGCTGGGGTGCACAGGGAAATGAAGCAGACGATCTCGCGGCCACCCTGGCCGTAAAGGTGGCAAGCGCCGGACATCAGGCCACTATCGTTTCAACTGACAAAGGCTACTGCCAGCTGCTCTCCCCGACTATCCGCATTCGCGACTATTTTCAAAAACGCTGGCTGGACGCGCCGTTTATTGCCAGCGAGTTCGGCGTCTCGCCTGAGCAACTGCCGGATTACTGGGGGCTGGCAGGCATCAGCAGCTCTAAGGTTCCGGGTGTCGCCGGTATTGGGCCGAAGAGCGCCGCGCAGCTGCTGACCGATTTTCAGAGTCTGGAAGGGATTTACGCCCGTCTGGATGAGGTACCGGAAAAGTGGCGCAAGAAGCTGGAGGCGCATAAAGAGATGGCGTTTATCTGCCGGGAAATCGCAACGCTACAGACGGATTTACAGCTGGACGGGAATTTACAGCAGCTGCGGTTAGAACGTTAATATCCCCTCACCCTAACCCTCTCCCCATGGGGGAGAGGGAATTGGTGCGGTCTTTTCCTCCTCGCCCCTTTGGGAGAGGGCCGGGGTGAGGGGCAATCAGCGGACTATCGCTCGTCGCGACGTCCGCCGACCGCAGCCCACCAGCGACGAATATGCACCGTCACCTCTTCACGGTCGTGATACAGCTGACGCGCCTGGATCTCCACGTTAATTCCGTGTTCATCCATCTGCTCCTGAATGTAGGCGAGGTTCTGCGACACTTCCTCATAGCGCTTTTTCATCGGCAGCTTGAGGTTGAAAATGGTCTCACGACACCAGCCGTTGACCAGCCAGGAGGCCATCAGCGCGGCGACTTTTGCCGGCTTCTCAACCATATCGCACACCATCCACGAGATGTTGTTACGGTTCGGGCGATATCGGAATCCGTCTTCACGCAGCCAGGTAACCTGCCCGGTGTCCATCAGGCTTTGCGCCATTGGGCCGTTATCAACGGACGATACCCACATATTGCGTTTCACCAGCTGATAGGTCCAGCCGCCCGGGCACGCGCCAAGGTCGACGGCGTACATGCCGTTTGCCAGACGCTCATCCCACTCATCTGCCGGGATAAAAACGTGGAACGCCTCTTCCAGCTTAAGCGTGGAACGGCTTGGCGCATCGGACGGGAAGCGCAAACGCGGAATACCCATAAAGAAGGGAGAGTTGTTGGTGGTGTACGAATAGCCTGTATAACAGCAGCCCGGTGCGATAAAGAAGATATGCACCACCGGACGCTTCGGCGTTTCGTAGTTCGTCAGCACGCCCGCATCACGCAGCGCCGCACGCAGCGGCACGGTGAACTTACGGCAGAACTTCATCAGCTCTTTACTTTCGTTGGTATCCGCCACTTCAACGCGCAGATCGCCGCCCTTCTCCACCACGCCCTGCAGCATGCCGACAATAGGCGTGATGCGGTCTTCCGGCGGAAGATCCTTCAGCAGCTCACCCGCGACAAACATCTGGCGAGCAAAGATCAGCGAGCTGAACGGCAGCTCGCGCGCCAGCTTGTCCGCGTCTTCAGGCTGATAGCACTCGAATACCACATAGCCCGCGTTTTCTTTTACGCGGGCAAAGCCGAAGACTTCGCGCTTCGCCGCTTTATCGGTAATTTCCGCGGCGCACTCTTTCTCAAACCCCGGGCGACAATATAAAACAACCTTATTCATGAACAACGCCCTTGCGTTTCAGACGGATAGCTCCGATAAACATTAATACCCAACCCGCCAGGAAGCTGAAGCCGCCGACAGGTGTAACAAACGCCCACAGGCGCAAATGTGAGAGCGCAAGGCAGTACAGGCTACCGCTGAACAACACGGTACCCAGCGCCATAAACACGCTGCTCCAGTAAAACCAGATACTGATACGACGCTGCATCGCCACCGCCAGCCCAAAAATAGCCAGCGTGTGGAACGCCTGATATTCAAGGCCGGTCTGGATCCAGCCCATCTCTACTGCGCCCAAAGACTTGCTTAATACATGTGCGCCAAAGGCGCCCAGTGCAACAAAAATAAAGCCACTCACCGCGGCAAAAATCAGCATGAATCGGCTGGTCATGTTTAAGTCCTGAGTTGATGCGTGCCCGGCACACAAACGTTATTGCTCATACCTGAAGCGGAATTTTTCTTGCTCGGTTGCCGCTTTCGCCAGTATCCACTGCCGGAAGGCGGCTATTTTACCCAGTTCTGCCTGACTGTCATGACAAACCAGATAAAACGCATTCTTGCTGACCAGTACATCATTAAAAGGGCAAACCAGGCGGCCTGCCTCAATTTCGGACTGCGCCATGACGTTGTTTGCCAACGCCACGCCCTGCCCGTGAATGGCAGCCTGTAACACCATCGCACTGTGGCTAAAAATGGGTCCCTGCTGCACGTTAATATGTGTAAGACCTAATTGACGGGTATAAGTTTGCCAGTCGCGGCGAGAGGCATCATGCAAAAGCGTATGCTGAGCCAGATCAGCGGGTGACTTCAGCGCCTTCTCACCTGTTAACAGCAGAGGAGAACAGACCGGCAGGAGATATTCTGCGTATAATTTTTCAACGCGCAAGCCCGGCCAGTTACCGCGACCATAAAAAATGGCGACATCTACGTCATCGGCCAGCTTGTCCTCCTGACGATCTACCGCCTGGATTCGAACGTCGATCCCCGGATAAGCTGAGTTAAAGCTTGAGAGTCTTGGCACCAGCCAATGAATGGCAAAACTGGGCAATAAACTGACGGTCAGAGCACCTTTTGCACTCCGAGCCTGCAGCTTACGAGTGGCTTCCGTAAGCTGGGAAAAAATCTCTTTAATATCCTGAAAATAGCTCTGCCCCTCTTCGGTCAACAGCAACGAACGGTTGCGTCGACGAAACAGCTTAAGGCCCAGAAAATCCTCCAGAGACTTGATTTGGTGACTTACTGCGGCCTGTGTCACAAAAAGCTCATCTGCCGCGCGGGTGAAGCTCAGGTGACGTGCTGCTGCATCAAAAACACGTAATGCATTAAGGGGTGGCAATCGCTTTGACATGGTTATCTGGCTTAGATGTTAACGGATTTTAACAAACAGGAAACAACGTTTAACCTATTAGTTTTTTTTATCTGAGCCATTATAATTTGTCCGTTGAGGAACTACCAGCAAATACCTATAGTGGCGGCACTTCCTGAGCCGGAACGAAGAGCTTTTTTCGGAATGCGTGTTCTGAAGGGCTTTTGGCTTACGGTTGTGATGTTGTGTTGTTGTGTTTGCAATTGGTCTGCGATTCAGATCACGGTAGCAACGCTACCAATTTTTCACTTCCTGTACATTTACCCTGTCTGTCCATAGTGATTAATGTAGCACCGCCAATTTGCGGTGCTTTTTTTTCGCCTGCGATCTGTTAATGCTCGATCTCTTTCATCTCTTTCACGTCCGTGCGGTTGATCTGCTGCTTGTTCCCGTTAGCATCTTTGTACGAAATCATCCCGGTATCATTATCGGTAGTCGGTTTCCCTTCCGAAACGATAGAACGACCATCGTTGGTGTGCATCACGTAGTTGTTACCAGAACAGGCGCTCAGGGCAAAAGTAAACGCACAGGCAGAAATGATTGCAGCTGTCTTATTCATGATTATTCTCCTTTAGCAATTAATGCTATTCAAACCTCGATTTATAACAGGCTAAAACATCCGCCTAACACTATTTAGCATAACCTGCTTTTTTGAGGTCGTAAGGATAAGCAGACAATTCTGATAGATATCAACCTCCTTGCCCTGCCGCTGAAATTGCGCGACGATCGCTATATTGAAATGAGGAATCCCATGAACGCTTTCAGTCCTGCGCAGTTCCGCGCACAGTTTCCGGCCCTGGCCGATGCAGGTATTTACCTGGATAGCGCCGCCACCGCCCTTAAGCCACAGGCGGTGATTGAGGCCACGCAGCAGTTCTACAGCCTGAGCGCCGGGAACGTGCATCGCAGCCAGTTTGCCGAAGCCCAGCGATTAACCGCGCGCTACGAAGCCGCACGCGATCAGGTCGCGCGCCTGATCAATGCCGAAAGCGGGAAAAACATCGTCTGGACGCGCGGCACCACCGAAGCCATCAATATGGTGGCCCAGTGCTACGCGCGCCCGCCGCTTCAGCCGGGCGATGAGATCGTCGTCAGCGAGGCGGAACATCACGCCAACCTTGTGCCGTGGCTGATGGTGGCCGAGCAAACGGGTGCACGCGTGGTGAAGCTTCCACTGGGTGCAGACCTTCTGCCCGACGTGGCCCGTCTCCCCGAACTGATTACCCCTCGCAGCCGCATTCTGGCGCTCGGACAGATGTCGAACGTCACGGGAGGTTGCCCGGACCTGGCTCAGGCTATTCGCATTGCCCATGCAAGCGGGATGGTGGTGATGGTCGACGGCGCTCAGGGCGTGGTGCACTTCCCCGCTGATGTGCAGGCGCTTGATATCGATTTCTATGCCTTCTCAGGGCATAAGCTCTACGGGCCAACCGGTATTGGGGCGTTGTACGGCAAGCCTGAACTGCTGGCAAAAATGACGCCGTGGCTGGGTGGCGGCAAAATGATCACCGAAGTGTCGTTCGATGGCTTCAAAACTCAGGATGTTCCCTATCGCCTGGAGGCCGGTACGCCGAACGTGGCGGGTGTGATTGGCTTAAGCGCGGCGCTGGAGTGGCTGGCAGAAACAGACATCGTTCAGGCTGAAAGCTGGAGCCGGGGGCTGGCGACGCTGGCAGAGGAAGAACTCAAAAAGCGCCCGGGCTTCCGCTCGTTCCGCGTTCAGGATTCAAGCCTGCTCGCCTTTGATTTTGCGGGCGTACATCACAGCGACATGGTGACGCTGCTGGCCGGGTACGGCATTGCCCTGCGTGCCGGACAGCACTGCGCCCAGCCGCTGCTGGCGGCGCTTGGCGTTAACGGTACGCTGCGCGCCTCGTTTGCGCCGTATAATACCCAAAGCGATGTCGACGCGCTGGTTGCCGCCGTTGACCGCGCCCTTGAAATACTGGTGGATTAATGACTAGCGCTGCTTTAGCCGGACATCCGTTTGGCACCGTCATCACAGAAGAGACCTTAAAACAGACCTTCGCCCCGCTCCAGCAGTGGGAAGATAAATATCGACAGCTGATCCTGCTGGGTAAACAGCTCCCTGCCCTTTCAGACGATCTTAAAGCGCAGGCGAAAGAGATCGCAGGCTGTGAAAACCGCGTCTGGCTGGGCGTGAGCGTCTCCGGCGAGACGCTGCACTTCTTCGGCGACAGCGAAGGCCGCATCGTCCGGGGCCTGCTGGCCGTATTGCTGACCGCTGTGGAAGGGAAAAGCGCGGCGGAATTGCTGGCACATTCGCCGCTGGCGTTATTTGATGAGCTTGGGCTGCGCGCGCAGCTCAGCGCCTCGCGCGGTCAGGGGTTGATCGCGCTCAGCGACGCGGTACTGGATGCCGCGCGTCAGGCTCAGGCCTGACGTTCCGCCTTCGCCATCATTTTCTTGAGGGCGTGAGACACCGCCACAAAGCCGAAGGAGGCGGTCACCATGGTGGCCGCACCAAAACCTGAGGCGCAGTCCATTCGTTTTGGCCCTTCCGCCGTGCTTTTCATCGCGCAGACTGAACCATCCGCCTGCGGGTAGACCAGCGCTTCGGTCGAGAACACGCAGTCGACGCCGAGCTTGCCTTTGCTGTTCTTCACCACGTTAAAATCGCTCTTCAGGCGCTCACGCAACTTGGCCGCCAGCGGATCCTGGATCGTTTTCGCCAGATCGGCCACCTGGATCTGCGTCGGATCGATTTGTCCGCCCGCACCGCCCGTCGTGACCAGCGGCACCTTGTAGCGACGGCAGTATGCGATCAGCGCCGCTTTTGGCCGCACGCTGTCGATGGCGTCAATCACATAGCTGTAGCCTTTGCTCATGTACTCCGCGACGTTATCTGCCGTCACAAAGTCGTCGATCACCGTCACGCGGCACTCCGGGTTGATGAGACGAATACGCTCCGCCATCACCTCGGATTTTGCCAGGCCGACGCTATCACGCAGCGCATGGATTTGACGGTTAGTGTTGGTGACGCAAACGTCATCCATGTCAATCAGCGTGATTGCGCCAATACCGGTTCTCGCCAGCGCTTCTGCCGCCCACGACCCCACACCACCAATGCCCACGACGCAGACGTGCGCATCCGCAAACAGCTGCAGGGCTTTTTCACCATATAAACGTGCCGTCCCGCCAAAACGCTGGCGCCAGGCGTCGCTGATTACCACAGACATAAGACCTCAGATGTAAAAAGGGTGAGGTTTTCCTCACCCTGAACAGTAATCCGTATTGTGCTCAGAATATCACAATCAGCCGCTGAATACGTTTCCAGCACCCGGCGCCGCCTTCAGTACCCACACGCGTCCGTAGTGGTTATACCAGCCCGCGCGATGGCCTGCGTCAGGGCCAATACCCTGATAGATGTCGAAGTGCTGGCCTTTAATTGCCCCGCCGACGTCCAGCGCCACCATCAGACGCAGCTCATACTGACCGTTGAACTTGCCGTTATTGTCCAGCAGAGGGACTTCAGCCAGCAGCGTGGTGCCTGCAGGAATAATCGAACGATCCGATGCTACCGACGCGCGGCCAATCAGCGGAACCGCGCTGGCCCCTTTCACCGGCGCGAAGTTTTGCGGTTTGAAGAAGACGAACGACGGGTTCTGCTCCAGCAGCTCGCGCACCTCGGCTTCGCTGTGTTTCTCGCCCCACTCGCGGATCGCCTGCATCGACATATCTTCTTTCTTCACTTCGCCGCGGTCGATCAGCACCTTACCGATACTGCGATAGGCGTGGCCGTTTTTACCGGAATAGCTGAAGAAGTTAAGCGGCGACCCGTCGCCAAAATCAATGTAGCCGCTGCCCTGAACGTCCATGATGAAGTTATCCATCAGGGAGTTGCTGTAGGCCAGAACGTAGTTTTCGCTTAGCGCACCGGCGTAGATCTCAGCGCGAGACGGCAGACGACCGCGTTTTGGCGGCATACGGTAGATAGGGTACTGGAACTCGCCCTGACGCGAGTGCCGTGCCTGGATAACCGGGGTGTAGTAGCCGGTAAACTGGACGTTGCCGTAGTTATCGGCCCCTTCCATCTGCCAGGCGTCGATACCAAACTGACGCATGTTGCGCGTATCGCCGCCTGCTTTCAGCCAGTCCTGGACCGCGTTATACACGCTACTCTGGGTACCATACAGACGCGGCGACGCGTTGCGGATCTGGTAGACCTGCTCGGAGAAATCACCGGCATTAATCGGTGCGCCGACGGCATCAGGCTGATTAACTAAAGAGAAAGGCTGGGATAACTTCCCGTCTTTATACTGTTGACCGCGATCGGTCGGTTTGGAAGAACAGGCCGCAAGAATCGCTACCATTGCGCCCGCCATCAGATACTTCGCCCAACGTCCTTTCATTATATCTCGTCTTTAAGTTGCCCATTTCCGCGTGATGAAGATAACAAACCGCCAGGGCTAATGAAATGCGATCGCATGCCCTTTGGCAAATTTTGCGCAAAAAATAGTCCAAACAGAGCCATGTCGTTCAATTTGCATACAAAATCATGATTTATGTGAAAAAGGGGTTGCATCACAAACCTATCCGAGTATAGTGCGCATCCACGGACGCGGGGTGGAGCAGCCTGGTAGCTCGTCGGGCTCATAACCCGAA
>NZ_JUMS01000108.1:0-979 GCF_001059415.1 Enterobacter sp. 940_PEND | reverse complement strand
AGGAACCGAAAGCTTAGGGTGTCATTTCGCCCTCAGCCGGAACCGACCCCATTAACTCTTTTAATGAACTTGTTAAAGCCTACATCAGGAACTGTGGGGTGAAAATCAAATGGGTCATTGAAATCCATAGGGTTTGTGAATTTCAAAGTACTATCTTTTAAAATTATCTTTGTTATTTCTGCTGATCTATATTGATAGAATTTTATCATCAAAATTATCCAATCAGAATTATGTTATATTTTTTTAATCTTAAGGTCACCAAATTCTTGAAACCCGTCTCTGGTGATATCATCTGCTTTTGTAGCACGTTCATCCTGTCGCATCCAGACCCGGGCGGCTTCAGGTATCAGTACTGAAGCGCTAGTATCTAGAAATTAACCATATTATTCGTTTTCGTACAGTAAGATTGAAGCGTTCCGTGACGAGCTGCGCCACCGTTAAGGCTTCCGTTATCTAAATCCTGGTCCCTCAAGTCTCTCACACACAGCAGCAGACAGACTGCCTGAGTCATATTTATTCGTACAGTCGCTCTGATCTTTAACAAACAGAACAAAAGTCGTCAGAATCAGAGATACAATTAGGCCCGGTATTAATCCCTTAAAAGCATCCTTAACCCTCTTATCTTGCCTGTACCCCATAATACAAAAGAAAAATATGGGGAATGAATACAGCGCAAAATCCATTATATTAAACAAACCGAAGAACATTACCGGTAACGCCAGAATGGGACCGAAAATGAATGCGATAATGATTGTGACGATATACCCATTCATAAATCACTCCTTAATTAAATGCTGTCGAATTCATTATATGTTGTTCTTATTTAGAATGACAAACTGTATCGGTCAAAATTCCTCAATTAATGAATAATTAGTTACGATGCACGGCTAATTTTAAGGCTAATGTATGCGTACATTAGCTTTATAACACGGGTAATGACTCCAACTTATTGATAGTGTTTTATGTTCAGATAATGCCC
>NZ_JUMS01000107.1:0-2298 GCF_001059415.1 Enterobacter sp. 940_PEND | reverse complement strand
CCGATACGGAGCGCATTTTTGAGCGCATGGTGGGCCTCTCCCTTGTTAAGACCGATCTGAGCACGCCGCTGCATGTCCGTATCCAGGATCCACTCAATAATGAAAAGGGTCCGTTCAATACGACCAACTTCACGAAGCGCAACTGCAAGGTTGTTTTGTCGTGGGTAAGAAGCGAGCTTGCGCAGGAGTTGGCTGGGCCTGATTTTGCCAGCGGTCATCGTCGCGGCACAACGGAAAATATCAGGCCAGTTCGCAACGATAAGATCCTCCCGGGCTTTTCCACCTACCAACTTGCGTAACTCCCTGGGGGTCGTATCGGGATTAAATACGTACAACCGCTTCGATGGCAGATCCCTGATTCGCAGAACGAGATTGTAGCCGAGCAGGCTACTGGCTCCGAACAAATGGTCGGTGAATCCTGCTGTATCGGCATACTGTTCGCGAACATGGCGACCGACCTCGTTCATCAGTAGTCCATCGAGAATATACGGTGCCTCGCTCACGGTCGCCGGGATCGACTGACAAGCGAATGGCGCGAACTGGTCGCTTACGTGAGTATACGCTTTGAGGCCGGGAACAGAACCATATTTGGCATTGACCATGTTCATGACTTCGCCATGCCGCGCTGTCGGGAAAAACTGACCATCGCTCGATGCTGACGTGCCCATCCCCCAGACGCGTGACATCGGCAGTTTACCCTGCGCGGCCACCACAATTGCCAATGCCTGGTTCATGGCTTCGCTTTCAACATGCCAGCGGGCAAGGCGTGAGAGCTGCCAGTAATCATGCGTGTTTGTAGCTTCCGCCATCTTACGCAGGCCCAGATTGAGCCCTTCAGCGAGCAGGACGTTGAGCAGACCGATCCGGTCGCGACATGGAGCCCCGGTTCTCAGATGGGTAAACGCATCTGTGAAACCAAGGGCTGCATCAACTTCAAGCAGCATGTCGGTAATCCGAACGGACGGCATTCGGCGATACAGATCCAGTATGAGTGCCTCGGCACCATCCGGCACGTCTGCTGTCAACCTGTCGATCCGCAACGTTCCATCTTCTATGCTACCGTGCGGAATAGTGCCGTTACGGGCAGCCCGGGCCAGCCGCTTAAGAGCGATCGTGAGTCGCGCCTTTCTGTCTGCCAGCCAATCCTGTGGGTTGGAAGGCACGGCCAGTTTTGCATTTTCCTGCGCCGCGATCATCGGCACCAGTACCTGCTTGAGGTCACCATAGCGGCGCGAATGAGCGAGCCAGACATCTCCGGAACGAAAAGCATCCCGGAGGTGAAAGAGTACCGCCACTTCCCAAAGACGGGTATCTCCTTTTTCCTGAGCTCGTAAATGACGGTTCCATTTGGAGCTGGGCCGCAGGAAACGCCTTTCTGGCGATGCAACACCTTTCATCTCTCCGATCGACAAAGCTGCTGCTACCAATGGTCCGGCGACCGGCGCGGCTTCGAGCTTCAGACAGCGCAACATGCGGGGCGCATAACGACGAAAGCGATGGTATCCCTGCCCGACATATGCAAGAGGCTCATCGGCTAGCGTGTTGCTGAGTTGAGTCCCTGTCGCTACCAGTTGAGCGAGCCGGTCCCATGCAACCGAACTGGCGACAGCCATCTCCAGCGGGGTTCCGTCACTGCGGGCCTCAAGCAACGAAGCTCCCAGCGCGGTGAAGGTACGGATCGTATCCGTGAGTGTGGCTTTAGAGCCGGAAATTGTTTCGTCATGCTGGCGCTTCGCTTCCCGCCAGGTTTTTCCTACGATCCTGTCATGGGTTTCGACTATGGCATCAGCAATCGCCGCTTCCCACTCCACAACACAGACGGCAAGGATCGCCCAGCGGCGGTCCGAAGTGATGTCACGCAAACCGTCGGTGAAGTAGCGTTCACCCTGCCGACGCAGCCGGGCAATGCGATGGGCAGGTATGCTGGCCAAAGCACTATGATTGATATTCAGGGTACGCAGAAATTCGAGCCTGTCGAGCAAACGGTTAGCAGCAGCCGAGTTGTTACCAACCTCGAAGTTGCGAAGCCAGATGAAACGACTGATATTGCCGGCGAGCATTTCACTCAGAAGTTTGTCCAGGTGATCGCGAACATCCGCTGTTAAATTTTCCGCAATCCGCGTTTCAATCCGCCGCTCAGCGGCGACCAGAGCATCCGCGCACAAGCGCTCGATTGTCGATACTGCGGGCAGAATGGTGGAAGTTTCCCGACACCGCACAATAAAACGATGAGCAAGATCCTCGTTTGATCGGCACTGTTGCAAAGTTAGCGATGAGGCAGCCTTTTGTCTTATTCAA
>NZ_JUMS01000106.1:0-836 GCF_001059415.1 Enterobacter sp. 940_PEND | reverse complement strand
ACCTGGTCCGTGAACGTGCCGTCCGACGTGCTGACCGCGCTGGGCAACGGCAGCCTGAGCGTGACGGCGACCGTCACCAACGGTCACGGCAATACCGGCACCGGCGAGCGCGAGATCGCTATCGACGCTAACCTGCCGGGACTGCGCGTCGACACCGTCGCGGGTGATGACGTGATCAATACCATCGAGCACGCGCAGAATCTGATCGTCACCGGTTCCAGCGACGGGCTGGCGGCAGGCACGGCGCTGACCGTCACCGTCAACGGTAAAGACTATGCGGCCACGGTGCTGGCGGACGGCACCTGGAGCGCGGCGATCCCGTCCACCGACGTGAGCGCGTGGCCGGAAGGCACCGTCAAAATCAGCGTGACCGGCGACAGCTCTGCGGGCAATCCGATCACCATCAGTCACGACGTGACGGTGGATCTGGCGACCGTTGCCATCAGCATCAACGCCATCGCCACCGACGACGTGATTAACGCGGCGGAGAAGGGCGCGGATCTGGTGCTGTCCGGTGCGACCACCAACGTGGAAGCCGGGCAGACCGTGACCATCAGCCTGAACGGCAAAATTTATAGCGCGACAGTAGACGACAGCGGCAACTGGACTTACACCGTGCCGTCTGCGGATCTGGTACACCTCAAGGACGGCGACGCCAGCGTGCAGGTGAGCGTCACCAACGTCAACGGCAACAGCGCCTCGGCGGGCCGCGAGTACAGCGTGGATGCGACCGCGCCGTCCGTGACCATCAACACCCTTGCGGCTGACGATATTCTGAACGCCGCAGAAGCGCAGTCCGATCTGACCGTATCCGGCACCACCACCGCCGAAGCGGG
>NZ_JUMS01000105.1:0-2021 GCF_001059415.1 Enterobacter sp. 940_PEND | reverse complement strand
GGGCATTATCTGAACATAAAACACTATCAGTAAGTTGGAGTCATTACCCAGTTTTTTTGAAAATTGATGAAATAGCTGCGGCAAGATATTGACTACATTTAGAGAGATTTTGTTAAAATGAGAATTAAACTCACGTAACATTTTTGGACAATAACGGATGAATATATTCGCCCAGTATGGAAAAGAGATTTTTGCGTTTATCGTTCCTGTCTTTACGTTGATTATCAATAAATACTTCAAAAATAGCGCAAAAATTAGCTATGGCGAGCTGCATCAGTTCACCTATTTACTCAATGAACCTCTCTTGGACAAGGAAGGTGAGGTGCTCCAGGCTACGCAAACTGTTCATACTCAGTCATATATTTTCAGGAATGATGGAAAAGAGCCTGCTACGAATGTAGAACTTATCTTTAACTATGCGCCAATGTACCTCAATGTTTGGCCATCACGCCTTTTTGCAGAAAAAAATGACTCATCTCGTAGGTATGTCATGGTATTTGATTACCTTGCGCCTAAAGAAACCATACGCTGCGAGGTGTTGGCCATCAATGCGCAAATACCAGTGCTCTTATCTGTAAGGTGTAAAGAAGGTGTTGCTCAGAACATGGTGCTGATGCCGCAAAGAGTCTTTCATCCCGCTTTTATCAATTCCCTTAGGTTCCTGATTTTCCTTGGTTCAGTAAGCTTCGTGTACATCTTTGTTGTTCTTCTCCAGTGGTTACTCTTGAAAACAGGTTAACTGTTGTTGAAGTGCAGTTGCTTTAGCTTGTCTTGAAAAGGTTAGTTACAGCATGTACTTCGCTCCTGGTTTCGTCTCAAACCCAATGATCCTTGCTGAAGAGAATGAATTGGAACTGTAATCACATTGTTGTATGAATTGTTCATTGGTGACTGTGCAACCCACCCAAAACTGGGGAATAATAAAGGTCGCTTAGAGCGTAATTCGGATTGCTTAGATTAATGATAGATTGACCTTGGTCAAGACGGATGGAAGTCGAGTAACTGACCTAAAAGGAAGTGTCCAAAAGGGTAAAATTTACATAATGAGGGGAGATATCTCGATAGAACCCGGCGATGAATTACATCGTGAAATGCCTGCAGGAAGATTCGAAGAGTATGTTGTTGTTGAACCCAATTTCTATCAAGGGGTGCATGGGATTCCCGCGCATTATCAAACAGAGGTTAAGAGAAAAGGTAATCAGCAACCTCAAGTTGGCACGGTAGCGTCACATACCACAAACTATAACTTTTATGGTGATAATAGCAGGGTTAACAATAGCTCAATTGATAACTCGAACAACTTCACGGGTAGCGATGAGAATATCCGTCAGGCGATGGCTATACTGCATGCAGCAAGAAAAGATATAGAAACTTCCGCAATGGAACCTATTGATTCGCAGACCATCAAAGCGACCTTAGACATTGTTGAGGGTCAAATAAAATCTCAAACTCCGTCCAAGCCAGTTATCAAGACACTTCTTGCCGGATTACCAGTAGTCGCTCAGGCTCTACCTTCTATCGTAAAACTCGTGGAAATCTTTAAGAGCTAATTATCTGCCCTCCAATTTGTCGCCATAGAGCTAAAAGTTATGATATAACTTATTGATTTTAATGTTTTTATTTTTATGGCAACAAAAAACCCATTACAATCTACGATAATCAATTTCTAGTGAGTAAATCACATAAGGCGCTCCATTTCGGCTATTTACATGAACTGAAACAGTTTTTAATGGGATTTGGCAAGACGAGCATTGTTGATTATCAGTGATAAATTCATAAGCGCCTTCACCACAAACCTGTGCTCCGCAATTTGGACAAAAGTCACTGTTCACCGTTTCATCAAAGAAACCCATTTCTAATCCTCCGCCAGCACTGAACCTTAAGTATGCATCCCTGAGTTGCCAACAGGAAATGCTTTTTAAATATCAGTGGACTCAAAGTGGACATGGACAAAAAAAAGGGTTACGTTTCCACGTAACCCCTTGTTTTATTTGGTGGAGCTGGCGGGAGTTGAACCCGCG
>NZ_JUMS01000104.1:0-35479 GCF_001059415.1 Enterobacter sp. 940_PEND | reverse complement strand
TTATTTGGTGGAGCTGGCGGGAGTTGAACCCGCGTCCGAAATTTCTACATACCATTTTCATTGCAATGAAAACAGTACTTTGCGTTTAAAAACAGTGTGTTAGTGTTATGGGGTATGCCTCAGTTTTAGGTGATTTTAATGCTCCGCCGCCAAATTGCCGCCATCATTTTTATCAATGATGCTGTCATACTCAAGCAAGTTATCCATGCATTTTTCAAGCTTATAAAAATCCGTAAGAGGATAAAGATTTACGATGTCATCATCAAAACTCTGGATTCCTGCCAGTCGCTCTTTGCGCCTCAAGAATCTTGAGGCGGCTCGAATCTCATCATCTTCGTCAGGTTCACAGGTATAGTCTAACGTTTTCAGCACTTGCCATGATACTGGTGGGGTAAGCTCAAACATTTTTATTAATTTTGGACAAAAATCATTTGTGATGGTTTGCTGGTAGTTAACTTTTGGAGGCAAAACTACATTAATTGATTTTTCCCCATGGTTCGTTTTGACCATTCTTGTTGATCTATAAGCAATGCCAACAATATTAGATTTACTTCTTCGACTAATCCATTGCATTAATAAATTAGGGATTATGTATTCTTGAGTGAATGAAGTGCTATTGGTTTTTTTAGCGAAACTACAGGCATAGATGAGGGGCATTAAAGATAGATATGCAAGTTTTGTAGTAGAAGTCATTCTATCATTTACACTTATACCATAAAAATGAGAGTAAAGAATGTCTGCTGTGAAATCGAGTATTTTTGAATTTTCTTCGTTTGAAATGAATGATGATATGTAAAGCTTATCAAAGTCTGGCTTTCCCATTTCAAGCCAGCAAACATATAATGATGACCCTAAATATAAACATGGTAGTCCAGCTACCGAGTATCTTTGAGCATCCACCAAATGTCGCATAGAAAACGGAATGTGAAAAATTTCCTTTCTATCTTTTATCGCTGTGTTTGACTTTCTAACACGAAAAAGTGGCCTTGTTGTATTGCATATATTTTTCAACGGGATTGATATGCTTTGAATATATCTTGCCGTAATTCTCTCGGAAAAAATACTATCAAAATTATCATATGCGGATTTGATGTCACCTGAAAGAAAGTCTGACAGAGCATTAACGATGCCAAAATAAATTTTTGTTATTCTTTCGAGCCGCCTCTTTAATCGTCGCGATAACTCATTGTCATTCTCCTCAACATAATCATTTAGAATGTTAAAGTAAATTTGACACTTTTCTTTGAAATCGCTAATGATGTCAGTTTCTATAGTAGATGGTAATTTCAGTTTCTTTTTTTTGACTATAATAGAAAATAACTCATTCAGATCATTTGAAATGTTTTCCCTTTCCATTTTTTTTACCTTTACGCATTATACAATGAATATAGTGGGTTTTTTGTCACTGCATCTTCCAAGTGATCCGGTGCAAAGTGCGCGTAAACCATTGTCATTTTTATATCGGCGTGGCCCAAAATGTCGCGCAGTACCAGTATGTTTCCACCGTTCATCATAAAATGACTTGCGAAAGTATGGCGGAGCACATGTGTACATTGCCCCTCAGGTAGATCGATACCAGCCCGCTTGACTGCACGCTCAAAAGCTTTTCTGCATGGCGTAAATAGCTTCCCTCTGTTTTTAGGTAGTTCGTCATACAACTCCTGAGATATCGGGACAGTTCGGTTTTTCTTGCCTTTGGTTTTGGTATAGGTGATCCGGTATTTTGATAACTGATGGCCTTGAAGGTTTTCGGCTTCACTCCACCGCGCGCCGGTAGCCAGGCACACCTTTGCGATCATCAATAGGCTTGGACTTTGAGAATCTTCGCAGGCATCAAGCAGGCGTTTAATTTCGTCCGAGGCCAGGAAAGCCAATTCACCTTCTGCGATTTTGAATGTTGGTAGCCCAGCGAGCGGGTTAGGCGCTGACCAGTGGCCCAGCTTTTTCAGGGTGCCAAAAACGGATGATAAGTTACGCTGTTCAAGGTTTACCGTGCGGGGCTTAACTGGCGACATTAGCCCGCCGTCTTCGTTACGTACCTCACCTTTTAGTCGTGCTTCACGATATTTGGTAAAATCACCGGCTGTTAACTCAGAAGCGACGGGATCACCCAATCCATTGCAGATAATGTTCAATTTCGCCATTAGGCGCTTAGGATCTGCGAGCGTCTGGCCATAAAGTGAATGCCACTGCTCAATCAATTCTGACAAATGCCGCCGATCTTCCTTTTCACCCAGCCACGGCTTTTTGTTCACTTCATCCATGGTGAAGTTTTCGAATGCTATAGCCTCGCCCTTCGTCGAAAATTGCTTGCGCACGCGCTTGCCGTCTCGCCCGTTCGGGTAACATTCGCACAACCATTTTCCGTTCTGCTGCTTTCTAATCGTCATGGTTAGATGCTCTTAATGACTTTTACTGCGCGGCCAACTACCTCTACATCATCTACAGCGCACTCAAAGGATGCTTCATCCTGATGAACCACAATTTTATTGCCAGGAATACGGGCAATCTTAACGAAGCTTTTAACGCCGTCGATGTCTACCAGCCAATAACCATTGCTGATTTGTTTCACAGACGTATCCACAACGAAACTATCACTAGCTGTTTTTACAAAAAGAGAATTGGAAGATTCACTTTCCAGCAGTCTGCTATCGAGAAGGATTTCATCACACGGCTGCAGCGCGCCGTTCTTCAGCTCAGCATGTTTGATACTGGGAGCAACGATTTTAGAAAGTGGTCTTACTGTAACCGGGGTTTTGTTTTTGAGATTATTTTCTTCGTTCTCACTCGCATACATATCCCCCTGGCCAGTAGCCAGCCATAGAAGGGAAATTCCTGTTTCTAGGGCGCATTGAATTACCCACTCAGCGGGAAAGCTATCTCTTAAGTATCTGTTAGCCATGGTACTTTTAGAAACTTCCAAATGTTCGCAGAGCTGCTGACGTGAGCTGAAATTGTAGGCCTTAATAAGCCTGTTGATCGCATCACGGCCACCACTGTCATTCCCTGCCTTGATTAAACTCATAATCAAACCCCTTGACGCATGTAAAAAGTGAACCTAATATCCGCTCATGGTTTGAAAAGCAAAACCAAACCACATAAAACGAGATGAAACGAAAACAAACTAAGAGATACTGCACTATGAGCACAGATATTTCAATTCGAGTACCAAAAGAGATGGCTACGCCTGCAGAGTTCGCGGAATGGGAAGGCATTTCTCGCGGCTCTGTTTATCAAAAAATCCATCATGGCCAATTGGCTAAGTACATGGTCAAAAAGGAGAAAAATAAGGGACGCGTATGTCTTCGTTACTTGATGTACAAAACCGATCAGGTTCGTGAGTCCCTTGGTCATTCCAACTTCCGCGTTGTTGTTGGTCAGTAAGTTCAAGTATGAGAACTTTCTAAGAGGCTCACATGTTTGATTATAAGATTTCCAAACATCCACACTTTGATGAGGCCTGCCGCGCTTTCGCACTGCGCCACAACATGGCGAAGCTGGCGGACCGCGCAGGCATGAACGTTCAGACGCTGCGCAACAAACTAAACCCGGAGCAACCGCATCAACTCACGGCGCCGGATATTTGGTTGCTGACGGATCTCACTGAGGATTCCACGCTGGTTGACGGGTTCCTGGCTCAAATCCATTGCCTGCCATGTGTGCCGCTGAACGAAGTAGCCAGCGAGAAAATGCCTCATTACGTTTTGAATGCTACAGCAGAGATCGGTCGCGTTGCAGCAAGCGCTGTTTCTGGCGAACACCAGACAATAACGGAACGTCGCCAGGTTATCGAAAGCATCAATTCTGTTACTCGTTTGATGGCGCTTACAGCTGTTTCCATGCACGCGCGCCTTCAGTACAACCCGGCAATGGCAAGTGCTGTCGATACAGTGACGGGCCTCAGCGCGTCTTTTGGTCTGATCTGAGGTGCTCATGCTTAATAAAGAGCCTTCATTTGCTTCGCTGCTGGTAAAGCAAAGCCCGGCAATGCACTACGGCCATGGATGGATTATTGGGGAAAACGGTAAACGCTGGCACCCGTGCCGTGATCAGTCCGAATTATTAAACGGGCTGAAATCTAAATCGGCTAAGCCGTCAGCTTTTTTAATTATTCGCATTGTTCGCTTGATTGTTAAAGGAGTGAAACATGTCTCGCAATGAGTTGAGAATTATTCTGGGCGTGATTATCCCAAATATGGCAGAGGGTTTTGAAATTAAAACCCGTGACGGTGCTGTTTTGCGTGTCGATCCTGAATGGGAATGCTGCAAAGAATTTAAAGAAGGTTTGCAGGCTGAAATTATCAACCAAATTAAAAGTAAGCCTGTCCCTGTTTCTGGTTATATCTAAGTAATTAACCCGTTTTTTATGGCGTAAACCCGCCGGGTATTTTTTTGCCCGAATTCTGAGGAAATGAATATGAAAAATACTAAAACCCACTCAACGAAAACAGGCCCAGACGATGCTGGTCTGTTCGCTTTGTTAAATGAGACGCGCATGGATGAGCGCCGTTGCCGTGCTGATGCAATGGCGGCTCGTCTGGATAGTCTGGCCGTGCGCATCGTTTCCCGTCAGTTGAGCCATATCGAGGCGGCCGAACTGCTTCGCGTTGAAGCGGTACGCATCCAGAACGAAGCGCAGGAGCTGCATTAATGGCTGATTCAATGGACCTCGCACAGCTGCGCGAACAGGAAGATCGTGAGCGTCATATCAACAATGCCCGCGCCAAAGTGCCGGGCGTTTCCCGTGTTCTCTGTGCGGAGTGTGATGCTCCGATCCCGCCAGCGCGCCGCCGCGCTATTCCGGGCGTGCAGTGCTGTGTGACCTGTCAGGAAATCGCAGAGTTAAAAGGCAAGCACTACAACGGAGGCGTTGTATGAGCACTATCCTGAAATGGGCGGGAAACAAAACCGCCATTATGTCCGAACTGAAAAAGTATCTCCCAGCTGGCCCGCGATTGGTTGAACCTTTCGCGGGTTCCTGCGCTGTGATGATGGCAACAGACTATCCTCATTATCTTGTCGCAGATATCAATCCAGATTTAATTAATCTGTATCGTTCTATTGCAGAAGATACAGAAAACTTTATTAATCTTGCTAAGGCGGTTTTTGAAAGTTTTATTGTCGCTGAAAATTATTATCGTGTGCGTGAAGCGTTTAACCACGATCCGCAATTAGACCGATTGCACCGTGCTGTATATTTTCTTTATCTAAACCGCCATTGTTATCGTGGGTTATGTCGCTACAACCTAAGCGGTGTATTCAACGTCCCTTTCGGTAATTATAAAAAGCCGTATTTTCCTGAGAGTGAAATCCGCGCATTTGCTGAGAAAGCGAAGCGAGCCACCTTTGTTTGCGCTAACTACGAAGAAACGTTGTCTTTGTTGCAGACGGGCGATGTGATTTATTGCGACCCTCCTTATGACGGGACTTTTAGTAATTACCACACTGCCGGTTTTACAGAGGACGATCAGTATCGCCTGGCGTCTATTCTTGAGCGCCGCGCGTCAGAAGGCCATCCGGTCATAGTTTCAAATAGTGACACCTCACTTACTCGCTCCCTTTATCGGAATTTCACCCATCACCGCCTTACCGCAAACCGCAGTATGGGCGTTGCGGCTGGTGACGGTAAGTCTGCCGTGGAAATCATTGCTACCTCAAAATCGTGTCACTGGCTTGGATTTGATCCTGCAACCGGACCTGACTGCAGCGTGAATTATGAGGTGCAGGCGTGAGGGCAACGGCGTTTATTCGCGCTTACATTATGGGGTGTCAGAATGTCTGACACCGTTTTCCCCTACGCATGGAATGCCCCGCGCCCTGCAATCGGTGGTTTTAAGCAAGCCGATGCGGCGCCGGGGATCATGTATCTGACGCCGGACGGCAATCGCAAGCGTTTGTCGATTGCCGAACTGGCAGAAACGGATGAAGCAACATACCGGGGCCGGGCGGTTCGTCGTCGCCTGGCTTCACTGCCTCATTTTGTCCGTCGTATGTATGCTCAAAAACTTGAACAGGTAGACCGTAAAGGCAAACAAGCGGCTGATGCCTGGCTTATCAATACCTTTGAACGATTCGTTCTGAGTCGTATAGATCAGGTTAACGAGCAGTATCTGCCGCAGGGGGTTATGCCTGCGGCTTTGTTGCCTCTGCGTGAACAATTCTGGCGCCTGCTTTGGGCTGGCAAAAGAGAGCTGAAAAGACTGGCGCATAACCTTGCTGACTTGTTGGGTAGCGAGTTTAACCGCGAGTTTGATTTCCAGATGGCCCGCATGTCAGATCCCCATTTCGCCACCCTTTCAGGTTATGGCCGCATGGGGTTTCTTGCCAATCACCTCAAAACGTCGGTCCCGTGCTGGACGGCCTACTGCAAAGAAGAACTGGAGGCGGAAGACGCACTGAAAGCAGTGGCCCGCCTGCAGTCTCCGCAGTGGTGGCTTAATCGTCTGCGCCGTATGCATGCTCGCTGGCGTGAGCATCTGATGGTTGCGGCCGGGTATGTACACAAAAAATCCGCACCGTACTGCAGTGACCCATGTTTGCAGGAATGGACGGCGCAAAAGAAAGCCAACCGCGAATTTCTGAAAGCGATGGAGCTGGAAGATGAGGACACCGGAGAGCGCGTATCGCTGATTGATAAAGTGGCCGGCAGCGTTGCCAACCCAGCCAACCGACGCCGTGAACTGATGGCGCGCATGCGTGGGTTCGAAGATTTAGCGAATGACGCCGGACTGGCCGGGGCGTTCTTCACGCTTACCGCTCCATCCAAATACCACTCAATGCAGTACGACGGGCGCCGGAACAACAAATACAGCGGCGCGTCACCGCGTGAAACGCAGAAATATCTTTGCAAAGTATGGGCGCGCACGCGTGCGGCCTGGCTGCGCAATGGTATTCGCGTGTTTGGCTTTCGCGTTGTTGAGCCTCACCACGACGAAACCCCGCACTGGCACCTCCTGCTTTTCATGCGCCCGGAGCATATCGAACCGGCAACAGCAATCTTTCGTAAGCACGCCATGCGTGAGGATGGGAATGAGCCAGGCGCCGCTGAAAACCGCTTCGAAATGAAACCCATCGAGAAAGAGAAGGGCAGCGCAACGGGCTATATCGCCAAATACATTTCAAAAAATATTGATGGCTATCAGCTTGATGACGATCTGGATGATGAAACCGGCAAGCCTCTGAAAGAAATGGCCCGCCGCGTAAGTGCCTGGGCGTCTCGCTGGGCGATCCGCCAGTTCCAGCAGATAGGCGGCGCACCGGTAACTGTTTGGCGTGAATTACGTCGCCTCGGTGATCGTGAGCTGGTCCTGCACCCCGAAATTGAGCCAGTGCGTCAGGCTGCCGACAGCAGCGCGTGGGATTTGTACGTAAGTGCGCAGGGTGGCCCGCTGGTTTCCCGTGATCTCCTGCGCGTGCGCCTCAGCTATGAAGTCACCGAAAACGGCAACCTCTACGGGGATGACGTCTCCAAAATTTCCGGCGTTTATTCCCCGATCCGTGGGCCGGAATCACTGATTCATACGCGCACTACCAAATACAAAATCGTGCCGAAACGTCAGGCCGACGGCGTTTCAGGTTTTGACCTTGATTTTTCAGGCGGCCCCGCCGCCCCTCGGAGTTCTGTCAATAACTGTACGCGGGAGCCGCGGGAGGTTGAAAAACGCGCCGATCCTGGCGGCACGGTCATGAATGACTGTGCCAGCTGGGCGGATATTGGCTCTTTATCCCGGAAAGAAAAACGGGTGATAGCGCAGCGGCTGAGCGACGCGGCAAGGGTAACTAACAAGCGCGTCAAAGTGAGGCCAAAAGCCAGCCCTATGACGGAGCAGGAAAAGCAAATTAGTGAGCTGCTGTCTCTGCGTGGTGTGGATGCCAGTGCCGGAATGGTCCGTTCGTTGATTTCCGGCGCAGTGGTTGCCTTTGGCGATCAGGTGTTAACGGTTGAAGAGAGGCGCCTTACTGTCCGTAACCGTACTGCGGCAGGTGTTCAACGTCTGCCGTCCCAGATTGTGGAGCTTAAACAGCAGGCGAATGAACTTTTGAACCGAATGAAGCGTGCATTTACAGCGCGGAAATAGCCCGTGATCAACATGGTCAGGTCTGACGGTGTGGTACCGAATTGAGCGCTTCACCGTCAGAAATGACAGTGCTGGCCATTCATCGAGTAACGTCATTTTCGACTGTGCTGCAGGTGAATTGAAACGAAATCAGGAGTTGAGGAAAACAGAAATGACCTATCTGGGAAGCAAGGCCGCAAGCGGTGTTTTTCAAAAGATTATTGCGGAAATGCCGCCGCATGATACCTACATTGAGACGCACCTGGGCGGTGGCGCTGTCATGTTGCGTAAGCCACCGGCCCGCCGCAATTGGGGCATTGATATTGATCCCCTGACGGTTGAGGCGTTCTGCCAGGGCAATGCTGATTTCCTTGATACCGTGGGCGATAGCCTTTTTATCAATGTTGCCGATGCGGTGCAGTTTTTAAGGGACTTCGATTTTTCCTCCGCCGGTCGTGTGCTGGTTTACGCAGACCCTCCCTATCTGCATGAAACGCGCACCAGTGCCGCGCGTTATCGCAATGAATATACCGTTGCCGACCATGAGCGGCTGCTGGCATGCCTTAAAACCCTGCCAAAAAATGCCAGTGTGATTTTGTCCGGCTACCCATCAGCGCTTTATGATGAACTGTTAACGGGTTGGCGCCAGAAAGAATTTCAGGCCATGACACGTGGCGGTGTGCGCACAGAGAAAATCTGGATGAATTACCCGGAGGGGAGAGCCTACTCGCACACTTTTGCGGGTAAGGATTACAACGACAGGGAGCGCATCAAACGCAAGGCGAAGCGCTGGCGTGTGAAGTTCGCAGCTTTGCCTCATGCTGAGCGACTGGCAATAATGACGGCGCTGAGTGAAGTTAATGATTAACTTCAGCAAACAGACTCATCTGATTGATTGATAAAAAATATTTTACAACACCGAAATCCTCCTATACTGTACATATAAACAGTGGATATGCATACAGTTGTCGACATCTCTTCCTGGGGATGCTGGCTGGTTTATCCCGTAGTGAGGATAGGAGGGAAAATGCAGGACTATCTTTTGGAGTCGTTGAAACTCCAGCGTATTGATTTTTTTATCAAGCTTGTAGCGGCTAGTGAGTGTAGCGAAGAAGAGAAACGCCTCGCGATCCAGTGGGTGTCGGAACTGACGGACGAGCTGATGGCGAAAATTCGTAACCATGATTACGGTCAGGCAATGGACGTTATCAACTAAAGGGGGCTTATGCGCATTGAAATAATGATCGATAAAGAGCAGAAGATAAGCCAGGCAACCCTAGATGCACTGGAGTCTGAACTTTACCGCAACCTGCAGCCCATCTATCCAAAGACAGCGATCCGCATCCGCAAAGGTTCCGCAAATGGTGTTGAGTTGAGCGGGATGAAGTTGGACGAAGATAAAAAGCGAGTGATGGAAATTATGCAGCAGGTCTGGGAAGACGACAGCTGGCTGCATTAAGAAACGTTGCAGGCGGCAGCATTTGATTCTGCCGTCTGCAAGGTTGAACAACGAGCTGGGCGAGGCGTTAGGGTTTTTATGACAAAGCGTCACATAATTAGCTGGATCTGCTCGTTTTTGAGTTGGCTAATTTTCTCGCGTAACTTGATTTTCTCATCGGCTTTCTCTAAAGATGCTGGTGACATACAGTCAATCAAGGCATCAAGATGCTCTGGGGACTTGATAATAAAAAACTTTTTGGATTTATTAACAAAAACAACAGAGCATTTTTTACGTTTAAGTAGCTCAATCACATTACTCAGAGTGCCAGTGCTTTTCGTATCCCACACCATTAATCCATAGTCGGCTTCCTCTGCCATTTTAAGATCTTTTGCGGTAAAGAAAGCACGAGTCCCAGCAGCATGACTTGTGCTTACAACACGCACAGGCCATGAACCAAGATTATTACGTGGCTTTTCTGTGCTACTGAATACTGTGGCTTGTTCACATCCCAGTTCTAACAAAACTCGTTGAACAGATGAATCAACACCATTGGCATCACCAACTACAACGCGAAACCGAGAATTAACAATTTTTTTCAGACGTTCCACGATGAGTGTGTCAAGGTGTTTGATGGTTATTGAACCAGCAACAAATACCGTAGTCATCACTATCTCCAAGTCAAAGCTGCAACATAGATGTTTTTAACCTTAGTATAATCGTTCAGCACAGCACAAGCAGCCTCCATAGATGCGCCCGTGTGGTACAGATCATCAATGATGAGAACGTTCCAGTTACCATTGTTACCAATCGCGTCATGAACGGAGAATGAATTAGCGATAGCCGCGATTTTTTCTTCTTTGGTACTCAGATTTTTTAATGAAGCGCCTCCGGGAGCTTTCAATAAGAGATTGTCGAAGCATGGTTTACCGACGATTCTGGCTAGCTCTTGAGCAATTTCAGTAACTGGCTGTCGAGCACGTGGATTAGATGCAGCCATTGGAACAATAAAACCGACATTACTAAAGTGAGGAAAGGCATTTACTGCGAGGCATTGGGCTAAAGGCTGTACCTGTGACCAATCATCACGATATTTAAGCTGGAATAGCGACTCGCCAACTTCTGTTCGTTCGGTTTCAAATCTCATATGCCCCCATTCGTCATATCCTACAGGTACGCTGCGGATGCTGTGTTTATCCATCGCAAAGCCTAATTCCCAATTACCATCAATCTGCTTTATGTTGACTTTCATAGTGCACCATTGGCTGTGTAAAAATCTAAAGATTACATCTTGTTATATTTGGTGGAAGTGTGAGTTTTGGTTTTTGTTGGGGAGATCAAGTGTTACTCATCGAAGTTTTTTTCGAAGTGAAAGTAATTAATGTTTAGTGACGTAATCATTGCATGTCTATGCCGCATGAATCCGCATGATCGTTTGAGGATCGTTTTAGCCGAGGACCGCCAGGAATGGCGGGCTTTTGCTTAAATCATGCAGGTGCATGAAAACTACTGCGTAAAGCGGGCAGGCGTGGCGGGGCTACGAGCGCGCGGTTTTGGGGTTAATCGCGGTTTTGGGACCTCAATGTCGGGCGGGCATGGTCATTTTTTGGGACTGGTCGTGCGCGCCTGCGTCGTGGTGAGGCGCTGCGTTTCGTCGTGAGCTGCCAGATGGCGAAAGCGCAGGAGCGCTCAGCGAGGCGCTGAGGCGCTCTGATGGTGGGGCAGGGCGTAAGGGAACAAAAAAACCGCCCGGAGAAGGGCGATTGATATCAAAGGTTGGTCGGCTGAGCGTCAGTCTTCATCGGTCAGGTAGGGGTCAAAGCGTATCACCTCATCACCCAGCCACTCGTTAACTTCTGTGATACGGCCCTGCAGTGGGGTAAGTTCATTGCGAACGAAAACGCGCGCCGCTTTTTCCACATCGCCAAACCCGCCGGTATTCGTTGGAATAATCCCCATCAGCTGCGGCGGCACGCGGTGAGCTGCCAGCATGTCATCACGGCTCACATTCTTGATGTTAAGAAACTCATCTTTCGCTGCGACTTCTGACAACGGGATGATCTGAATACCGTCTTTCTTGCCGTTCGGGCTGTACATAAACAGGTTGCGGAAGTTGCCTGGCCCTTTCGATTTTTTCAGCGCTTCGCGTATGTTGTCCACGTCTTTCTGATCGGCGGCGGGGTCGCTCATGTACATGATAAAACCAGCATGGCTACCGTTTAGGTAATACTTACGGCGAAACAGCGTGGCCGATTCATTCAGCAGGGCGGAGGGAATGGCGGAGAGGTATTCCGGCATCCCGTAAAGCTCCTGGTTAACGTCGGGTTCCATCAGGTGAAACACGCTCCCCTCATCGAACTGGTAGGGCTGCGAATTGTAGCCATACTGCGCAAACCAGTATGTGTCCGGTTCAATGCCGCGACGGGTGTATTTGGCAAGCGAGGCGCGCAGCTCCATGATCTGCCCTAACCGGTTCATGCGTTTTTCAAGGTAGGCATTACCGAATACCAGAAAGTCCTGGGCGAACCGAGAAAAGGCTTGTTTAGACAGCCAGCGGTGAGGGATGAAGGTACTGGTAAGAATATTGCGTTTTACCTGAATAGCGCTGGAGTGATGTACGGCGGCGCGGTAAGTTCGCGCCAGGCCATCCATGCTGATCGGTGGTTCGTACCAGCGGTCTACCTGCACGCACTCCAGGTAATCAAATAACTCCCGGCGGTCCATCACGGGGATCGGATCGCCAAACGTAAACGCCTCCGCATGTGCATTACTGACCATGTTGGCCGTATCGGTGGCGGTCTGGCCGCTCGATGCCTTGCTGCGGTTTTTGTGGTTAGCCATTAAAAAATCTCCACGATGTTGCTGGTACTGGCGGAAGCTCCTGCCAGTGGTTCGTTATAAAGTGCGTGCATGGTTGCCCAGGCTAAATCCGCGTGGCTGGCTTCCTCTGTGCGGGCTGCTTCGTAGGTTGGCCGGTTGCCGCTGGCGGTGGTTGAACGGCGAATGGACATAAAGGACTGCGCTATATCCAGCATCCCCGCGTCAAACTCCAGACGGCGCCCGCTGATGATGTCGTAGGCTTTAAGCACCAGGGCATTTTTTACGGTCGGGTTGTAGACAAACTCACGCGCGGCAGGGAAAAACTGCTTAACCGTTTTGTAAACGCCATCGCCAACGCCGGTCGAGTCAATGCCGATGTAGGTCACGTTGTAGCGTCTGGTGATTTCCTCAATCGCTGAAGCCTGGGCGCGAAAGTCCATCCCGCGCCACTGGTGACGCTCAAGGATGCGGAATTTACCGCCGGGGACGACGGGAGGCGCAATGACAACGCAACCGGCGCTGTCACCGTTCTGCGTTCCTTTTGCCGGGTCATAGCCGATCCAGACAGGGTGGTATGCAAACGGCCGCAGTAAAAGCGGTTCGAAATCGTCCCACACGTCCCAGCTGTCAACCATGCAGGACTGCAGCAACGCCAGCGGGAACACGGACGCCAGGTCGTCAACAAACTGACACATCAGCAGGTTGTTGTATTCGTCCGGGCTGTACTCCAGGCGCAGCTGGTCCAGGTCGAAAAGGTTACACCCGCCGTTTACGGCATCTTCAATGGTGACTATCTGACGGTACTGGCCGTCAGGACATAAAACGCCGTGCGCCAGGCTACTGTGAGAAAGGTCAAATTCTACCCTGTCGGCTTTCGGGCGCCCTTTATTGAACAGGGCACCAGACCAGAACGGGTAGGCGCTGTGCGTCAGGCTGGAAGGTGTTGAAAAATAGGTCTGACGCCATTTTTTGTGCAGCGCCATACCGGAGGCCACCTTGCGCAGCTCCTGGAATTTCGGTATCCAGAAATACTCATCAAGATACAGATTGCCGTGATAGCTCTGCGCGGTACGAGCATTTGTACCGAGGAAGTAAAGACACGCGCCGTTAGGCAGCACCATCGGATCGCCTTTCAGTTCAACGTCCACCTCTTTTGCGAAGTCGATGATGTACTGTTTAAAAACGTGCGCCTGCGCTTTACTCGCTGACAGAAAGATTTGATTTCGCCCCGTGGTGAGCGCGTCTATCAACGCTTCACGGGCGAAATAGTAGGTTGCACCGATCTGGCGTGACTTTAAGAGGTTGCGGATACGGTGCTTGATGCCAGCGTCCCACCAGTGGCGCTGGTACTCGAACATACCGGCGCGGAAAATCTCTTCCAGCTTTTCGATCTGCTCGTCGGTAAACAGGTTTTTTTCCGGCGGCTTGCGCGGACCTTTATTGCGGTTCGCCACGTTCGGATTCAGGTCTGTTTCATTCCCGCCATTGTTAAATTTGCCGATTCTGGCCTGTCGTTCGGACTGACGCGCCAGCAGGTCAATTTCTTTAAAATCCTTTCCTTCCTTCTGCTCCTTCATGACGAGCTGGCAGTAACGTGCGGCGGTGGTGAGCTGCATTTGATCCAGTGGGCCATATTCGCCCCACTTATCGCGTTTTTTCCAGCTGTGAACGGTTGCAACTTTCTCGCCCAGCATTTCAGCAATGCGGGCTACGCGGTATCCCTGAAAGTACATCAGCATTGCCTGACGACGGGGATCGAGGTCTGCGGGGGTCAGTGTTGTCATGGCACAAACATACGGCCTCAAATCAGCACTTTCCCCGGCTTCGCATTGTGTGGGAGTTCGCACAAGCCCAACGCGTTGTTTACACGCGCCCATCACCGCAAACATAAGGCTCTGAACGTGTTACGAACTAACTAACCGGAGCCGGACCGATGGCAAAAAAATCTAAGCGTTTTCGTATTGGGGTCGAAGGGGCCACTACTGACGGGCGCGTTATTGAGCGTGAATGGCTCACCCAGATGGCGGCGAGCTATAACCCGCAGATATACACCGCGCTGATCAATATGGAACACATCAAGGGCTTCACCCCTGATGGGCCTTTCCGTCGTTTTGGCATGGTGGAAAAGCTGGAAGCGGAAGAAATCACCGAAGGGGCATTATCCGGGAAAATGGCGCTGTATGGCTGGATTGCCCCGACTGACGATCTGGTAACGATGACCAGCAACTGGCAGAAGCTTTTCACCTCAATGGAAGTTAACACCAGCTTTGCCGATACCGGCTCCGCTTATCTGGTTGGCCTGGCGATTACTGACGATCCGGCAAGCCTCGGCACTGAAATGCTTCAGTTCAGCGCCAGCGCAGAACATAACCCACTGGCGCGCCGCAAGCTGGACAAAGACAACCTGTTTACCGCTGCTGTTGAAACGCTGATCGAGTTTGAGGACGTGCCGGAAAAAACCAGCCTGTTTACCCGCGTGAAAGAGCTGCTGTCCCGCAAAGGCGCCGATGATAACGCCCGCTTTGCTGATGTGAATCAGGCTGTTGAAACTATCGCGCGTGAGCATCAGACGCTGGCGGAGCAGGTCAGCACCCATCAAACCGATTTCAGCAACAAGCTGAGCGATATGCAAAAGGTTGTTGATGAGACAACCAGCGCACTCTCCACCCTGCGTGAGCAGCTTTCCACTCAGGACAGCCGCAGCGAACGCCGCCCTAATGCGACCGGCAATAACGGCGCAGAACAAACCACCGATTGCTGACGGAGCAAAAGCACAATGAAAAAAGAGACACGTTTTAAATTCAACGGCTATCTGACGCAGCTCGCCAAACTCAACGGCGTATCTGTGAGCGATATTGCCTCGAAATATACGGCTGAGCCGTCAGTGGCGCAGACGCTGGAAACGAAAATCCAGGAGTCTTCCTCGTTCCTGCAGAAAATCAACATTATCCCGGTTGATGAGCAGTCCGGCGAGCGTCTGGGGCTGGGTATTGGTTCCAGTATTGCCGGAAATACTGATACCACCCAGAAAGACCGTGAACCCGTTGATCCGACTTACATCGACGGTGAAGGGTACAAGTGTACCCAGACCAACTCTGATACGGCGCTGCCCTATGCGAAGCTGGATTTATGGGCCAAATTCCAGGACTTCCAGACGCGCATCCGTGACGCCATCATTACCCGCCAGGCGCTTGACCGCATCATGATCGGCTTCAACGGCGTGAAGCGTGAAAAAACGTCAGACCGCGCGACGTATCCACTGCTGCAGGATGTGAATATCGGCTGGCTGGAAAAAATCCGCCAGGAGAAACCCGTTCAGGTACTGGACAAAATTGTGTCCGAGGGCGAGGTGGTTTCTCAGACTATTCGTGTCGGTAAAGGCGGCGATTTCCTGAATCTGGACGCGCTGGTAATGGGCGCCGTGAATGAGAAAATCGCGCCGTGGTATCAGGAAGATACAGAGCTTGTGGTTATCGTCGGGCGCCAGTTGCTGGCGGATAAATATTTCCCGATCGTCAACCGCGACCAGCCAAACAGCGAAGCGATGGCGGCCGATCTCATCATCAGCCAGAAGCGTATCGGCAACCTCCCGGCCGTTCGCGCGCCGTTCTTCCCGGCTAACGCCATGCTGATCACCCGCCTGGATAACCTGTCTATTTACTGGCAATCAGGCTCCCGCCGCCGTTCGGTCATCGACAATCCGAAGCGTGACCGCGTGGAGAACTTCGAGTCCGTTAACGAGGCGTATGTTGTCGAAGATTACGACGGCGTTTGCCTGGTTGAGAACATCGAACTGTTGCCCGTGCAGGCAGGTGGCAATGCCAGCCCAGCGCTGACAACTGAAACCATCCAGGAAATCGTCACGGCAGCGGTGAAAGGCGCGCTTGATGCGCAGGCAGCTGGCGGTGCTGGCGCCGGAGCGTGATAAATGAATCCGTTCCGTGCTCACACTCAGTATGTACAGGCACAGGATGCCGCCCGGCAGGGCGGCAGTAATGCCTGCCTGACGGGCTACAACCAGATGCTGTTACAGCTGACAGAACACCGCAGGCGCCTTAAAACCGTCCAGTCAAATGAGCGCAAGGCTCAGCTCAAACGTGAGTTTCTTCCCGCTTATGCCTCATGGATTGCCGGTTTACTGGATGCTGACGCGTCAGGCCAGGACGACGTGGCGATGTACGTCATGATCTGGCGCATTGATGCCGGAGACTATACCGGCGCGCTGGACATTGCCCGTCATGCCATTAAACACGGCTGGGTCCTGCCGCAGCGATTCAACCGGACCTGCGGGACCGCTGTTGCGGAAGAGTTTGCCGACGCGGCAATGCGCGCTTTTTCTGCCGGTGAATCATTCAGTGCCGCCATTCTTACCCAGGTGCTCGATATCGTTGAAGGTCAGGATATGCCGGATCAGTCCCGCGCCCGACTTCATAAGGCGATGGGCTACGCGCTGCGGGATAACGATCAGGCAGTGGCGGCACTTAACCATCTGAAGCGTGCCCTGCAGCTGGATAACAGTTCTGGCGTCAAAACCGAAATCAACAAGCTTGAAAGCCGATTGCGACAGGCAATGTCGGCTTAACGAATCGTGCCAACGCGCGGGGCGGCACGGGGTGGCGACAGGCTTTATGCCGCGTCAAAACCCCGTCCACCGCCCAACTATTTGGGAGTGCCAGAAATATGCAATTCGTTTCGCCGGAACAGGCCGGGGAAAGTACCCAGGACGTTATTAAAAACACCAGTTTCTGGCCTGATGTCAGGGTTTCAGAGTTCCGCCGTGATATGCGCATGGATGGGAGTGTCACCGATCCGCGCCTGCGTCTGGCGTTGCTGACAGCGATTGCTGAAGTTAACGCCGATCTTTATGAGTTCCGCGAGAAACAACGGGCGCAGGGGTATGCGAGCCTGGCCGACGTCCCTGCAGATGTGATCGACGGCGAAAGCCAGCGGCTCATGTTGTATCGCCGTGCGGTGTTTTGCTGGGCAAAAGCAAACCTGGTTGAGCGCTATCGCGATTTTGACGCAACCGGCGACGGAAGCAAGAAGGCTGAAGATATCGAAACAACCTTAGGCGAGCTGTGGCGCGATGTGCGCTGGGCGGAGTCCCGCCTGCGCGATATGCCGCATATGACGGTGGAGCTGATTTGATGAAAGTGCGTGCGCATCAGTATGACACGGTGGACGCACTCTGCTGGCGCCATTACGGGCGCACGCAGGGAGTCACTGAACAGGTGCTGCAGGCGAATCCGGGGCTGGCTGAATATGGCCCCTTTTTACCGCACGGGCTGCAGGTGGAGCTGCCGGACATTACGGCGTCAACCACTGCGCAGACTGTCCAGTTATGGGACTGAACTATGACGCTTGAACGAATCAGCGCCTTTATCACTTACTGCGTTGCCCTGCTTCTGGCATGGCTCGGCGATTTGTCTCTTAAAGATGTATCGACCATTACTGGTCTTGCGCTGGGGATTATTACTGCAGCGGTGACCTGTTATTTACGCTGGAAAGCCTACCAGCTGCTGCGGGACGGCAGAATATCCAGGGGGGAATATGAGTCCTTCAATCGTTAAGCGTTGCCTGGTCGGCGCGGTGCTGGCGATTGCCGCCACGCTGCCGGGTTTTCAGTCGCTTCATACCTCCGTCGAGGGGCTGAAACTGATTGCTGATTTCGAAGGGTGTCGCCTCCAGCCATACCAGTGCAGCGCCGGGGTCTGGACTGACGGGATCGGCAATACGTCCGGGGTAGTGCCGGGCAAAACCATAACGGAGCGACAGGCCGCGCAGGGGCTGATTAATAACGTATTGCTGACGGAAAAAAGGATTGAAGCCTGCCTGCAGGTTAAGCCACCTCAGCATGTTTACGATGCCCTGATCAGTATCGGTTTTAATGTCGGAACGGGGGCAATCTGCCGGTCAACAATGGTTTCTTACATCAATCGCCAGCAGTGGTGGCAGGCGTGCAACCAGCTCCCCCGCTGGGTTTATGTAAATGGTCAACGGAATAAAGGGCTGGAAAACAGGCGCGCCCGTGAGCTTGCCTGGTGTCTTAAAGGGGCAGGGGCATGACGCGCGCGCTGGCGGTGATCCTGGCTCTGGCGCTGGCATTGCTGGGCTGGCAGTCATGGCGGCTTAACAATGCCGGTCACACCATCGGGACGCAGGCTGAGGCGCTTAAAAAGAACAAGCAGGAGCTGGCGAAGAAAAACAGCCAGCTCATCAGCCTGTCCATTCTTACCGAAACCAACAGCCGGGCGCAGATGCAACTTTATGCTGCAGCGGAGGAGACTTCCTCGCTGTTGCGGAGTCGCCAGCGCCGGATCGAGGAGCTAAAACGTGAAAACGAGGATTTACGCCGCTGGGCTGACACTCCTTTGCCTGCTGACATTATCCGGCTGCGGGAGCGCCCGGCCCTCGCCGGAGGTGCAGCTTACCGTGAGTGGTTGTCCAAAAGTGACGCAATGCCGCCTGGACAGGTCAGCGCCGCGCAGTAATGGGGATTTGAACCAGGTGCTGGATGAGACTGAGGCCGCCTGGGCAGTATGTGCCGACAAAGTGGACACGATCATAGCGTGTCAGGAGCGAGACAGTGAACAAGCCGCAGTCCTTACGCAACGCCCTGAATAAATCGGTGGCGTATGTCCGTGACAACCCGGACAAATTGCACCTTTTTGTTGATAACGGTTCGCTGGTCGCAACCGGCGCCCGTTCAATGTCATGGGAATATCGCTACACCCTGAATGTGGTGATTGAAGACTTTAGCGGCAACCAGAATTTAGTGATGGCGCCCGTATTGCTCTGGTTAATGACCAATCAACCGGACGCTATCAACAACCCGGAGCTGCGCGAAAAACTTTTTACCTTTGACGTCGATATCCTGAGCAACGATCTGTGTGATATCAGCCTCAATCTGCAGCTCACGGAGCGCGTGATTGTCAGCACAGACGGCACCGTATCGAGCGTTGAAGCGGTGCCGGAACCCGACGTACCCGAAGAAATGTGGACGGTGAAAAGTGGATGACCTGCAGAGGGTGGATGACTGGCTGGCGGCCCTGCTGGCGAATCTGGAACCGGCAGCCCGCAACCGTATGATGCGACAGCTGGCGCAGGAGCTGCGCCGGTCGCAACAGCAAAATATCAGGCTGCAGCGCAATCCAGACGGCACCACCTTTGAGCCGCGCCGGGTGACAGCCAGAAGTAAAAAGGGGCGCATCAAGCGCCAGATGTTCGCCAAATTGCGCACCACTAAATACCTGAAAACCGCAGCCACTGCGGACTCTGCCAGCGTGCAGTTTGATGGGAAAGTCCAGCGCATCGCCCGTGTTCACCATTATGGTCTGCGTGATCGAGTCAGACGCAACGGCCCGGAGGCCCGGTACCCGGCACGCCGTCTTTTGGGCGTGAATGATGAGGTGGAAACCATCACCCGTGACACGCTTTTGCGCTGGCTGTCGGAGTGAAATTTGTGTCACGGACGGCACAAAACCCAACGCTGCCTCCCTTTTCCCTCTGATGGCAACCTTTCGTTATGAACGCACAACTAACCGAAATCATGCGCCTTATCACCAACCTGATCCGCACCGGCACCGTAACCGAAGTGGACCGGGAAAACTGGCTGTGCCGGGTGAAAGTGGGCGAGCTTGAAACCAACTGGATTAACTGGCTGACACTGCGCGCAGGTGGTGCCCGTACATGGTGGTGCCCGTCGCCGGATGAGCAGGTGGTGGTGCTGAGTATGGGCGGCAATCTGGAAACCGCTTTTGCCTTACCTGCGATCTATTCCAACCAGTTCGCGCCGCCGTCGGACTCCGTGGACGGCTCCGTAACGGAATACCCGGACGGCGGCTGGTTTGAATATGAACCTGCGACCGGCCGCTGGCATGTGCGGGGCATCAAATCCATGGTGATCGAGGCTGCAGATAACATAACCCTGAAAACGGGGGAATTTGTGGTGGAAGCAAGCAACACGCGCATAAACAGCGAGGTGGTGATCAATGGTGGCGTCACCCAGGGCGGCGGCGCCATGAGTTCTAACGGGATCGTAGTCGATAAACACGGTCATACCGGCGTTAAATCCGGCGGCGATACATCAGGAGGCCCGGTATGACGCTTTATATCGGCATGAGTCAGGGCAACGGCAGGACCATTACCGACACGGACCACCTGCGCCAGTCGGTCCGGGATATTCTGCTGACCCCGCAGGGGAGCCGCATTGCCCGCCGGGAATATGGCTCGCTTCTGTCTGAACTGATAGACCAGCCGCAGAACCCGGCGCTGCGCCTGCAGGTAATGTCTGCGGTCTATGTAGCTCTGAGTCGCTGGGAGCCGCGGCTTACCCTGGATTCCATCACCATAGACAGCAGTTTTGATGGTTCGATGGTGGTTGAGCTTACCGGGCAGCGTGATAACGGCGCGCCGGTTTCACTTTCGGTATCAACAGGAGCAGACAATGGCAGTCATTGACCTTTCCCAGCTGCCCGCCCCGCAGATAGTGGATGTGCCGGATTTTGAAACGCTGCTAAACGAACGGAAAGCCGCGTTTATGGCCCTTTATCCGGCAGACGAGCAGGACGCGATAAGGCGCACGCTTGAGCTGGAGTCTGAACCCGTGACCAAGCTCCTGCAGGAAAATGCGTATCGTGAAATCCTCCTGCGCCAGCGCATTAACGAGGCGGCGCAGGCGGTCATGGTGGCTTATGCCATTGGCGGCGATCTCGATCAGATGGCGGCCAACTACAACGTGAAGCGGCTGACGGTTACACCTGCGGATAACGACGCGGTGCCGCCGGTCGCAGCGGTAATGGAAAGTGATGAGGCGCTGCGCCTGCGTGTTCCTGCTGCATTTGAGGGGCTGTCCGTGGCGGGGCCGACGGCGGCCTATGAGTTTCACGCTAAAAGCGCTGACGGGCGAGTGGCTGACGCCAGCGCAACCAGCCCGGCACCGGCGGAGGTGGTACTTACCGTGCTGAGCCGTGAGGGCGACGGAACGGCAGCGGCGGATCTGCTGGGAGTGGTTGAACAGGCGCTTAACAGTGAGAACGTGCGGCCGGTTGCTGACCGTCTGACGGTGCGCAGCGCTGAAATTATTCCGTACAGCGTGGATGCGACGATTTTTCTTTACCCGGGGCCAGAAGCTGAGCCGGTGATGGAGGCGGCAAAAGCCAGCCTGCAGAAATATATCGCCAGCCAGACGAGGCTGGGGCGTGATATTCGCCGCAGTGCTATTTATGCCGCGCTGCATGTTGAAGGTGTGCAGCGTGTTGAGCTGGCCTCGCCGCTCGCTGATGTGGTGCTGGATAAGACACAAGCCGCTTCATGTACGGAATGGAGCGTAACCAACGGGGGAACGGATGAATAGTCTGCTTCCTCCTGGTTCATCGCCGCTTGAGCGCCGCCTGGCGCAGACCTGCAGCGGCATTTCCGATCTGCAGGTGCCGCTGCGGGATTTATGGAACCCGGCAACATGCCCGGTCAAGTTTCTGCCGTATCTGGCGTGGGCCTTTTCGGTTGATCGCTGGGACGAAGGATGGGCGGAGAACGTGAAGCGCCGTGTGGTGCAGGATGCTTTCTATATCCATCAGCACAAGGGTACAACCAGCGCTGTGCGGCGTGTGGTGGAGCCGTTCGGCTTTCTGATCCGCATTATTGAATGGTGGCAGACCGGCGAGGCGCCGGGCACGTTTCGCCTGGATATCGGGGTGCAGGACCAGGGCATAACAGAGGAAACCTATCTGGAGCTGGAGCGCCTGATTGGTGACGCCAAACCCTGCAGCCGGCATCTGATCGGCATGTCCATAAACCTGCAGACGAGCGGACCATATTTCGTTGGGGCTGCCACTTACACCGGCGAAGAAATCACGATTTACCCGTATATCAACGAAACCATCATTTCCGGCGGTTCTGCCTACGAGGGTGGCGCCGTCCATGTTATTGACACAATGAGAGTGAACCCATGAGCGCAAAATTTTATACCCTGCTGACGGATATCGGCGCGGCGAAACTGGCAAATGCCGCCGCGCTCGGTGTTCCGCTGAAAATTACACAGATGGCGGTGGGAGATGGCGGCGGCGTGCTGCCAACGCCAAACGCACAACAGACAAAGCTGGTCGGCGAAAAACGCCGTGCAGCTCTGAATATGCTGTATATCGATCCGCAGAACAGCAGCCAGGTGATCGCTGAGCAGGTGATACCCGAAACAGAGGGCGGTTGGTGGATTCGTGAAGTCGGGTTGTTTGATGAAACCGGCGCGCTGATTGCTGTCGGTAACTGCCCGGAGAGCTACAAGCCGCAGCTGGCAGAGGGCAGCGGGCGCACGCAGACAGTGCGCATGGTGTTAATTACCAGCAGTACCGATAATATTACGCTGAAAATTGATCCGTCCGTGGTGCTCGCTACCCGTAAATACGTGGATGATAAGGTGCTGGAGCTTAAGGTGTATGTGGATGAGCTGATGGCGGCACATCTTGCGGCCGCTGATCCGCATACGCAATATGCACCAAAAGCCAGCCCGACGTTTACCGGCACCCCAAAAGCCCCGACGGCGGCAGCTGGTAACAATTCCACTCAGCTCGCCAATACTGCTTTTGTGCAGGCCGCTATTGCAGGGCTTGTTGGTTCCTCACCTGCTGCGCTTGATACATTGAACGAACTGGCGGCGGCATTAGGTAACGATCCTAACTTTGCGGCCACTATGACTAATGCCCTGGCGAACAAACAGCCTCTGGATAACACGCTGACCGCCTTGTCAGGAAAATCTGTTGCGGCCCTTCTCGAATACCTCGGTTTAGGAGAAGGGTCAGCCTTGCCGGTGGGCGTTCCCATACCCTGGCCGTCAGCAACCCTCCCGGCCGGGTATTTGAAATGTAACGGAGCACAATTTTCATTAGCACAGTATCCGAAGCTGGCTATTGCTTATCCCTCCGGCACGCTTCCTGATTTACGCGGTGTCTTTATTCGTGGCTGGGATGATGGGAGAGGCATTGATAGTGGGCGTACAATTTTGTCATATGCCGCCGATAAACTGCGGAAACACACCCACGCGTTATTGTTTGGTAATGGTGACGGGTCGCAAACTCCCGCTATTCATGAATTTTATCGCAAGAGTTCATCAACAACCTATTTTGCATATTCGGGAAGTAGTGGTGTGTATTTAACAGAAGAGGGGCAAAATGAAACAGCGCCTTGCAACGTCGCATTCAATTACATCGTGAGGGCTGCATAATGTCTAAGGCGGAATTAAACAGCGACCATATTGCAGTAGTGGCCGGTGATATTACTGTATTTAACTATGACGGAATGACGCGCGAATATATTTCATCATCAGTAGAGTTTTTGCACGTAGGCGTAGGTATTCCGGCTAATTCGTGTGTAGATGCGCCTGGCAAAATAAAAGACGGCTTTACCGTTTGCAGAACCAACGATAACAAAGCCTGGGAAGACGTTGCCGATCATCGCGGCGAGACGGTATACAGCACGCGGACCGGGGAGAAAATTACCATCACAGCACTGGGTCATTATCCGCAGGACACCACGGCACAGGCTCCATCTACGCCATATGATCAATGGGATGGCAGCCAGTGGTTAACGGACCCGACAGCGCGGCACGCTGCGGACGTGATGGCAGCAGAACAGACGAAAGCTGTGTTATTGGCGGAGGCGACGGCAATCATTGCACCACTGGCAGATGCTCAGGCTGGAGGCTACATTGAAGATGCTGACGTGCCACGCCTGACCGAATGGCAGCGATACCGATACAAGCTGACTAAAGTCGATACCAGCATCGCGCCTGACGTTACTTTTCCACCGAAGCCGGAGGTGTAGGCCATACGGGTTTTGTTGTATCAACACGCATCAGCAAGACCCGGTATTTTTTCCATTCAGACAGTGCAGTAGTTTCTTTATCTGTTGCCATGCCTAAATCAACAGCATCCTGAAGCGGCGCGATAATCGCCGCTGCCTCCGTCAATAACGCCGCTTTCCGAAACTCCGTAGCGAAAATTTGTTCTTCTTGAGATGGTGGCGGTGCATCTATCCAGCATGGTTTGCCATTAACATCTGGGGCGCGAGTCTTGCCTTCTGGCGGTGTACCGCTATATATCGTGAAAATATCTTCGTCTACATCAGCGCCATTTTCAGGCCATACATTAGCTCGCTTATAATCATCAATTAATGCCCAGGGATAAAAAGAATTCGTCTCTCCAGAATATCTGTATTTCATTATCAATACCCCACCGCTATATATGAGAGGTTGAATCCACCGGCACCACTCATCCATGCCTGAAACCCTGTTCTGGTTTGAGTTCCTACGACGACTCCATAAGACATTGACGTCCCCTGAGCCGCACCACCTGACGTAACGTCAGACCACGTAAGATTGACTATGGCCCCTGAGGCAAATGCAACCGGAAATGTAGCGCTTGATAGATTTGAACCAATGCCAAATCCCAGCGATCCTTTTTGAATAATTAGTCCACCTACAGTCTTGACCCAGTTAGAGCCATAACCCTGATAGCTCATATCTGGTATCTGGTTCGCGCCCGTGCCAATGTCCCGTTTTGCAGCTTCTTTTAAACCGAGGTTTATAAGAGAAGTAATCCTGACCATCCATAAAAATCTCCCACTAATGATAGTGGGAGACTGTATTGATATTAAAGCGAGCCAAAGAATCTTACGTCATTATTTAAGTTGTTTTTTGATGCCCATTCTGTAATATCTTCCAAAAGAACATCAAGATATTCTTTTTCAGATAATTTTTCAGGTGGGAAACAATCGTGACTCTCTCCAGTAAGCAAGTCATGAAGCAAATCTTGTACATTAGATTTTAAAGTTTCATTGGTTTGGATTTTAATGAAAGCATTGAATGGTTTATCTTTACTCTCTTCATCGCCACCTAGGAATCTTTCAAAATCAGGGATGCTAATTCGATGTCTTACAGTAAGGCCATTTCCTCTGGCCTCTTGGATAGCATCTCGGATTTTTTTATTCTCGGTCCACATTCCATTATTATGGCCGTTCCTTTTGAATGGGGAGTCACAATCATGAACAATACTGAAATTTATTTTGAAATGGTTCATGACTTTAATTATTGGAAGGAGTATGGATTTTCCTCTTGCCCGTATAATTGTGATTTTATCTAGTAGTTCATTATTTTCTTTAACAATGGCTGCTAAGAAAGCGGCATGCTCAGTGTCACCTTCCACTAGAATAGGGAATGAGCCAAAGAAAATTTCTGAGAAACTGGGATCTATAAGTTGGAGCGCTTGTAATCTCTGTTTTTCATCTGCTTCAAAATCAACATTATCTGAACGGTAGGTTTTAACGAGAATGTCTTTGTTATCTTGATAACTTCTATCAAGTCTAACTATTGTGGTGTGATCTTCAAATGGATTTATAAAATAAGGTGAGTGCGTTGTCATGATGACTTGCCAGTCAGGGTTTTCCGCCAAGTTATATAGATGACGCTGTGCTGCTTTGGCTGCGAGAGGGTGCAGTGCATTTTCAGGTTCATCAATTAATAAAAGATAACCAGGTAATGCTGGATCTTCTTTGTCCTGAGGAATACTCCCCCCATCGTCAAAATGTTTGACCAATGCTGATATTTCCTCAATTCTTAAACCAATCTCTTGAAGCCTGTCTGACTTAGTACCCTTTTTCTTAGTCTCTTTGTCTAAGGCTTCTTTCTCATCAATCAGTCCCTTACGGTAGCCTCTACGAATTTCTGACTCTCTCTCCAGCTGGTTATGAACTTGAAGCATTGCCCAGAAGAGCGCTCTTCTCGCTCCAGTACCTTGTTGAGAGAGAGAAGTTTCAAGCTCGCCATCTTTAACAATTAAACCTGAACCACTTTTAATAATTTTATCTGGTTCTATAGACATTGGTCCTGACATTATATTTAAAGAGACGCTTAATTCAGGGAATACGCTCTTAAAACCATCAGTTACTTTTTGTGATATTTCGTTAAAGCTTTGTTTGTGATGAGAGCTAGTATTATCAATGTGCTCAGTTATAGCTTTTATTGCCTTAGTTAGTTTTGATTCTGCATCCAGTTTTTCTAAGTTTAATTTTTCAATTAAAGGCTGTAAAGCCAAGGCAAGTAACGTTTTCTCGGTCGATTCTGCATCCTCTAAAGAACCAATCCTGATTGCTTTTGGTAAGCGAGAGTTGAAAACGTTATCTAACCCACCTGCTTTTTTATCTTCTGACCAATCGCCTTTACCATCCTCCCCACCCTTTGGATGCCATGTAGTCCTGATAACTTTATAGTCTGGAGCAGCCCACTGCCAGCGACTACGTACAATTTTCAATTCCCCATCAATTATTTTCCATTCGTTTGAAATATTTCCTATATTATCGGGTATATGAATATCCAGAACAATCTCGGAAGGTGAGTTTTCTTTTGCTCGTAGATATCTATCTTGAGAAGGTATAAACTTTATATCTCCCCTGGCAAGTTCATAAGCACGAAGAATAGTCGTTTTTCCAGAGTTATTTTTGCCCACAAGGCAGACTACTTTATCCAATGCAACTGTGACAGGGTTCTCACCTATGCATCCTATGTTTTTAACTGTCATGCTAAGAAGTTTTGAGCGATTTGCTGTGTTCATAAATATCCTTATGTTTCACTGTTATAAGGAATTCATAATATCTACTGTTAAGTGTTTTCTTCCAGTATATATTTTAGATATTGACATTTGGCTACTAAAATTGTGATCGGTGAATCAGATTACTTGGAGGTAGGCTTTCGCATATACATGAGCACTCTTATCTCTGCTGGCCATACAGCTGTGGGCTTTAAAAATGAACGTGCCTGATAAAATGGTGGCATTATTGCTCGTTTTTATGGGCAATCAATCATGCAAGTAGGCTATGTGAGGGTGTCAACAAATGACCAGAACACCGCATTACAGCGAAATGCACTGGAGTGCGCAGGATGTGAGCTGATTTTTGAGGATAAAATAAGCGGTAAAACCGCAGATCGACCAGGGCTAAAGAAGGTGCTGCGCACTCTGTCAGAAGGTGACACGCTGGTTGTCTGGAAGCTGGACAGGCTCGGCAGGAGCATGCGGCATCTTGTTACCCTGATCGAAGACCTTCGCAGTCGGGGCGTAAATTTTCGCAGTCTGACGGATAGCATTGATACATCAACCGCGATGGGGCGTTTCTTTTTCCACGTTATGGGCGCCCTGGCCGAAATGGAGCGTGAGCTAATCGTTGAGCGTACCCGCGCCGGGCTGGCAGCGGCCAGACAGCAAGGGCGTATCGGTGGCAGGCGGCCAAAACTGACAGAGCAGCAATGGGCGCAGGCCGGGCGACTCCTTGAGGCAGGGGAAAGCAGGAAGCGCGTTGCGCTAATTTTTGATGTGGGTATCTCCACGCTGTACCGAAAATTTCCCGCGTCTCGCCTGGAAAAAGAAAACGCAGATATCCGCGCGGGCGTATTGTGTGATTAAGGGAACAATGCGGCGTAGCTGTCTGCGCGGCCCATTCAATTCACCATAGGGCGAAACCTAAACACCGGAGGGTTCGCCGTATGGCTCAGGATTATCACCACGGTGTGCGCGTCGTTGAGGTCAACGATGGCACCCGCCCCATTTCAACAGTAAGCACGGCAATTGTCGGTATGGTCTGTACCGGCGATGATGCAGATGCGTCCGTGTTCCCTCTCAATAAACCGGTCCTGCTTACCGACGTGCTGACAGCCAGCGGAAAAGCAGGCGAGTCCGGCACGCTGGCCCGCTCGCTGGATGCAATTGCCGACCAGGCTAAACCCGTGACCGTCGTTGTGCGCGTTGCACAGGGTGAAACCGAAGCGGAGACAACCTCTAACATTATCGGCGGCGTGACAACTGACGGTAAAAAAACGGGCATGAAAGCGCTGTTATCTGCGCAGTCCCAGCTCGGCGTTAAGCCGCGCATTCTGGGCGTGCCGGGGCACGACACGCAGGCGGTTGCCACTGAACTGCTGAGCGTGGCGCAGAGTCTGCGCGGGTTCGCCTATCTGTCCGCCTATGGATGCAAAACGGTAGAGGAAGCCATTGCCTACCGCGCTAATTTCAGCCAGCGCGAGGGGATGCTGATCTGGCCTGATTTTATCAGCTTTGACACCGTGCTGAATGCTGACGCAACAGCTTACGCATCAGCCCATGCGCTTGGTCTGCGTGCCAAAATTGACGAGCAGACCGGCTGGCACAAATCCCTGTCCAACGTGGGCGTGAACGGCGTCACCGGCATTTCTGCGGATGTGTTCTGGGATTTGCAGGACCCGGCAACCGATGCGGGGCTGCTGAACCAGAACGATGTCACCACGCTGATCCGCAAAGATGGTTTCCGCTTCTGGGGCTCCCGCTGCCTCAGTGACGATCCTCTGTTTGCCTTTGAAAACTACACCCGCACCGCGCAGGTACTGGCTGACACCATCGCCGAAGCGCACATGTGGGCGGTTGATGGCGTGCTTAACCCGTCGCTGGCCCGCGACATTATCGAAGGTATTCGCGCCAAACTGCGCAACCTGAAAACGCAGGGCTACATCATCGGCGCCGACTGCTGGCTGGATGAGTCCGTAAACGATAAAGATTCTCTGAAAGCCGGGAAGCTCACTATCGATTACGACTATACGCCGGTACCGCCTCTGGAAAACCTGATGCTGCGCCAGCGCATCACCGATCAGTATCTGCTGGATTTCTCCAGCCAGGTCAGCGCGTAAGGGGACAATATGGCTTTACCACGCAAGTTAAAACACCTGAACCTGTTTAACGACGGGAATAACTATCAGGGGATCGTTGAGTCCCTGACCCTGCCTAAATTCGGCCGCAAGTTTGAAAAGTATCGCGGCGGCGGTATGCCCGGTTCGGCTGATGTTGATCTGGGGCTGGATGATGGCGCGCTGGACACGGAATTTTCAATCGGTGGCACCGAACTGCTGTTATTCAAACAGATGGGTAAAGCCACCGTTGACGGTATCCAGCTGCGTTTCACCGGCTCCATTCAGCGTGACGATACCGGCGAAGTGCAGGCCGTTGAGCTGGTTGTGCGCGGGCGACATAAAGAAGTCGATTCCGGCGAATGGAAAACCGGGGAGAGCAACACCACAAAAGTCAGCAGCACCAACAGTTACGCGAAGCTGACCATCAACGGCGAGGTGCTCTATGAGGTTGATGTGATCAACATGATTGAAATCGTTGATGGCGTGGACCTGATGGAAGAACACCGCAACGCCCTGGGCCTCTGATCTACTTTAAAGGCGCGGGCAGCCGCGCCAGTACCTTATTAACAGGAAATGACAATGAGCGAACAACAGACTGAAAAAACCGTACAGCTGGACACCCCAATCAAACGCGGCAAAACCGAAATTGCCGAAATTGTGCTGCGCAAGCCGCAGTCCGGCGCGCTGCGTGGCACCCGTCTGCAGGCGATCATGGATATGGACGTCGGCGCGATGATGACGATTATTCCCCGCATCTCCACGCCCGCGCTGACCGCTCAGGAAATGGCTGAAATGGACCCCGCAGATCTCACCGCGCTTTCGGTTGAGGTGGTCACTTTTTTGTTGAAGAAATCGGTGCTTGCCGGTTTGCCGACAGCCTGACGGTAGAAGACCTGGTGGCTGATATCGCCACCATTTTTCACTGGCCGCCGTCCGTCACTGACGTTATGCCGCTGACCGAAGTGCTGGAGTGGCGGCATAAAGCGATTCAGAGAAGCGGGGCCAGCGATGAGTGACACTAATCTGCGTTTGCAGGTAATTCTTAATGCGGTTGATAGGCTCACCCGCCCATTCCGATCAGCGCAGGCCAGCTCTAAAGAGCTGGCTACCGCCATTCAGCAAAGCCGCGCAAGATTAAAAGAACTGGACGCCCAGGCGGGCCGTATTGACGGTTTCCGCAAGGCAAGCGTGCAGCTGGCCGTCACCGGCAACAGTCTGAAAGCCGCACGCGAAGAAGCGGCGAAGCTTGCCACGCAATTCTCGGCCACAAACCGCCCGACGGCGGCGCAGGCGCGTCTGCTGGAGCAGGCAAAAAACCGCGTTAACGAGCTGCAGAGCAAATACAACGGCCTGCGTCAGTCGGTGCAGCGTCAGCGTCTTGCGCTCAATGAGGCCGGGCTGGACACCAAAAAGCTGAGCAGTGCGCAGCGTGAGCTGCGGCAGAATGCCGACGAAACCCGGCAGGCGCTGGACCGACAGCAGAAATCCCTTAAACGCCTGGGCGCGCAGCAGGCCCGAATGAACGCCGTCCGCGATCAGTATTCGCGGCGCCTTGAGGTGCGGGATCGTATTGCGGGCGCCGGAGCAACGACTACTGCCGCCGGGCTGGCGATGGGCGCGCCGGTGATGGCTGCCGTTAAAAGCTATGCCAGCATGGAAGATGCGATGAAAGGCGTGGCAAAGCAGGTTAACGGGCTGCGGGACGACAACGGCAACCGCACAAAACAGTTTTACGACATGCAGGATGCCATCAAGGCCGCCAGTGAACAGCTGCCGATGGAGAATGGCGCCATCGACTATGCCGCGCTGGTTGAAGGTGGCGCCCGCATGGGCGTGACAAACCAGAATGATTCTTACGAAGACCAGAAGCGTGACCTGCTGGCCTTTGCATCCACTGCAGCAAAGGCCGCAACGGCATTCGAGCTGCCCGCTGATGAGCTGGCGGAGGGGCTGGGGAAAATCGCGCAGCTCTATAAAGTGCCGACCCGCAATATTGAACAGCTTGGCGATGCCCTGAACTACCTGGACGATAACGCCATGTCTAAGGGCGGCGATATCATCAATGTGCTGCAGCGCATGGGGGGCGTGGCCGACCGGCTTGATTTCCGAAAGGCGGCCGCGCTGGGTTCCTCCTTCCTGTCTCTGGGCGCCGCGCCCGAAATTGCCGCCAGCGCATCAAATGCGATGGTGCGCGAACTGTCGATTGCAACCATGCAGAGCAAGCGGTTCATGGAAGGTATGGATCTGCTGAAACTCAATCCAGAAGAGATTGAAAAGCAGATGACAAAGGACGCAATGGGGACCATTCAGCGCGTGCTGGAGAAGGTCAACAAGCTGCCGCAGGATAAACGCCTGTCCGCCATGACGATGATATTTGGCAAGGAGTTTGGCGACGATGCGGCGAAGCTTGCAAACAACCTGCCGGAGCTGCAGCGACAGCTGAAACTCACCTCAGGCACTGAGGCTAACGGCTCCATGCAGAAAGAATCCGATATCAATAAGGATTCACTTTCCGCGCAGTGGTTGCTTGTTAAAACGGGCGCGCAGAACGCTTTCAGTAGCCTGGGTGAAACCCTGCGCCAGCCGCTGATGGATATCATGGGGTACGTCAAAAACGTTACCGGGGCACTGCGTCGATTGGTTGAGGCTAACCCGCAGCTGGCGGGCACGCTGATGAAAGTGGCTGCAGCCACAGCTGCGATCACCGTTGTGCTCGGCACGCTGGCGGTGGCCGTGGCTGCCGTGCTGGGGCCGCTGGCGGTGATCCGTTTTGGCCTGTCCGTGCTGGGTGTAAAAACACTCCCCTCCGTTATGTCTGCAGTGACCCGCACCGGCGGCGCGCTGTCCAGGCTGGCAAATGCGCCGCTTTCCCTGTTGCGCCGTGGCCTGGCTGCATCCGGCAGCAGCGCCGGATTGCTGGCGTCTCCCCTTAGCTCCCTGCGCCGTTCTGCCGGGCTGGCTGGCAACGCGCTGAAAGCGCTGGCCGGTGCGCCGCTTACTGTCCTTCGCGGCGGAATGTCTGGTATTCGCAACATTATCGGCATGGTAATGAATCCGCTGGCCGCGTTGCGCGGGGGATTATCCGCAGCCGGTGGCGTGCTGCGTTTTCTGGCGTCCGGCCCGCTGGCTCTCCTTCGCGTTGCGCTGTACGGGATTTCTGGATTGCTGGGCGCCCTGCTTAGTCCGATAGGGCTCGTTTTGGCGGCGCTGGCTGGCGTGGCGCTGGTTGTCTGGAAATACTGGCAGCCGATAAGCGCATTTTTAGGCGGAGTGGTTGAAGGATTCAAAGCTGCAGCTGCGCCTATCAGTGCGGCGTTTGAGCCACTGCAGCCTGTTTTCCAGTGGATAGGTGACAAGGTCCAGGCATTGTGGGGCTGGTTTACTGATCTGCTGACGCCGGTTAAATCCACCTCTGCAGAGCTGCAAAGCGCGGCGTCGATGGGGCGGCAGTTTGGGGAGGCGCTGGCGGCAGGGCTGAACATGGTCATGCACCCGCTGGATTCGCTTAAATCGGGCGTGTCCTGGCTGCTTGAAAAACTTGGCATTGTCAGCAAGGAAGCGGCCAAAGCGAAGCTTCCTGAGCAGGTCACGCGGCAGCAACCAGCCACGGTAAACACAGACGGTAAAGTGGTGCTGCCGCCTGGCGGATTCCCGCCGATGGGTTTTGCTGGCATGTACGACAGCGGCGGTACCATTCCGCGCGGCCAGTTCGGCATCGTGGGTGAGAATGGCCCAGAGATCGTTAACGGGCCCGCCAGTGTCACCGGCAGGAAACGGACTGCTGATCTGGCAAGGGTGGCGGCAACGCTCAATCCTTCCCGGACGGAACCGGCCAGCGCTAAACAATATCCTGAACGCGCGATAGTTCTGCCGCCTGATAGTGTGAACGGTCCGGCAAATCTTCCGGTAATCAATCGTACTACTGAGCTGGTGAAACTGGCGGCAACGGTAAGCCCGGTTCGTGATGTAACAGCCAGCCTGGTGCAACGGCCTGAAAGCAGGTTAATTCTGCCGCCTGAGATTGTTAACGCCCCGGTAAATCGTCCTGGTCGGGATCGTGCTGCGGAGCTGGCCGATATCGCTGCGGCTGTCATGCCAGCACCGGCAGTTACGGAAATCACGGATAACAGGGCTGACCCGATGGCTATGGGCCAGAAGGTGTTCGCTTCCGTGGTCGCTGGCGTAATGGGCCTGGCGGCTGCCCCGGCAGAAGCCGCGCCAATTCATCCGTACAGTGTACCTGTCAGGACGCAACCGGCGCCGTCGGCAAAGACAGAGAGACAGCCGCAGGTAATTAAGTACGAGATAAGCGCGCCAATTCATATTGTCGCCCAGCCAGGGCAAAGCGCGCAGGATATCGCCCGCGAGGTGGCCCGGCAGCTTGATGAGCGTGAGCGCAGGGCCAGGGCAAAAACACGCAGTAATTTCAGTGATCGAGGGGGTTACGAATAATGATGATGGTGCTGGGGTTATACGTATTCATGCTGCGCACCGTGCCCTATCAGGAGCTGCAGTATCAGCGCAGCTGGCGGCACGCTGCCAACAGCCGGGTTAACCGGCGCCCGACAACGCAGTTTCTTGGGCCGGATAACGATTCGCTTACTCTGTCCGGCGTCCTGCTGCCGGAGATTACCGGCGGCAGGCTGTCTTTGCTGGCGCTGGAGCAGATGGCGGAGCTGGGGAAAGCCTGGCCTTTGATTGAGGGGAGCGGGACGATTTACGGCATGTTTGTGATCGAGAGTCTGAGCCAGACAAAAACAGAATTTTTTGAGAGCGGTATGCCCCGGCGAATCGAATTTTCGCTGAGCCTCAAGCGGGTGGATGAATCGCTGTCTGATATGTTTGGCAGCCTCAGCGATCAGCTCAGTAATTTGCAGGACTCCGCCACCTCTGCGATAGGCAGTATGAAAAATACGGTTGGAGGGTTGCTGCAGTGAATTTCAGCTCTGATCTCCTGAACCTGAACAGCAAAACCCCCGGTTTCAGCATCATTATTGAAGGTAAAGATGTGACTACCGTGCTGGATGCGCGCCTGATGAGTCTGACGCTGACGGATAACCGAGGATTCGAAGCGGACCAGCTTGATCTGGAGCTGGACGACTCGGACGGGCAAATCGTTTTGCCACGTCGGGGGGCCATTATTCAGTTTGCGCTGGGGTGGAAAGGTCAGCCACTTTTTCCGAAAGGGGCCTTTACTGTCGATGAGATTGAGCACAGCGGCGCGCCTGACCGTCTCACAATTCGCGCGCGTAGCGCAGATTTCCGTGAAACTCTTAACACGCGGCGTGAAAAGTCCTGGCACCAGACAACGGTGGGCGAAGTCGTGAAGGAAATCGCCGCCAGGCATAAATTAAAGATGGCGCTGGGCCAGGACCTGATGGACAAGCCTGTGGATCATCTTGACCAGACCAACGAGAGCGACGCGAGTTTCCTGATGAAGCTGGCGCGGCAGTATGGAGCGATAGCCTCAGTTAAGGACGGCAATTTGTTGTTTATCCGCCAGGGGCAGGGCAGAACGGCAAGCGGTAACCCGCTGCCGGTTATCACCATAACCCGCCAGGCCGGTGACGGTCATCGTTTTACCCTGGCCGATCGCGATGCCTATACGGGGGTGATTGCCAGCTGGCTCCATACCCGTGAGCCAAAGAAAAAAGAGGCAGCAAAGGTAAAGCGCCGTCGAAAGAAAACCACCGTGGCAAAGGAGCCGGAAGCAAAACAGGGAGATTACCTGGTTGGAACGGATGAAAACGTGCTGGTCCTCAACAGAACTTATGCAAACCGCAGCAATGCAGAGCGAGCGGCAAAGATGCAGTGGGAGCGTCTGCAGCGCGGGGTTGCAACCTTCTCCCTGCAGCTCGCAGAGGGAAGGGCTGATCTGTATACCGAAATGCCGGTGAAGGTGAGCGGCTTTAAACAGCCGATAGATGATGCCGAATGGACCATTACCACGCTGACGCATAGTGTCAGTGCAGATAATGGTTTCACTACGACTCTGGAGCTTGAGGTTAAGATTGATGATCTCGAAATGGAGTAATTGGTTCTCAAAATTGAATAGTGATGTATCATTGTTGTGATTTTGGCAAAAGTGGTGGGATAACCGGAATGATGAATTGTCCAGAGTGCGGCCAAGCAGCCCATACAAGAAGCAGTTTTCAGGTATCAGCAACAACCAAAGAACGTTACAACCAGTGCCAAAATATCAACTGCGGTTGTACTTTTGTCACGCATGAAACATTTGTTAGGCATATCATTAAGCCTAATGTGATTTCTTCTGCGCCCCCACATCCGGGAAAGGATGGGCAAGGGCACATGAATTTTTAAAAATGAACCCGCTTTGAAAGCGGGTTTTTTGTCGCCAGTCCAAAAGCATGTCGCCATTTTGCCGCCATTGGAAAAGAAAAAGGGGCTACGTTTTCACGTAACCCCTTGTTTTATTTGGTGGAGCTGGCGGGAGTTGAACCCGCG